>NZ_JANKBY010000015.1:0-27379 GCF_024621905.1 Terrisporobacter muris | reverse complement strand
ATTTTTTATTTTATAATATTTTCACTTATATGTTTTTTATTATTAACCACAAAACAAAAATAATACATTATAAACGCAAAAGTTTATTTTTTCACATAAAAAAGAGTCGACTACATCGACTCATTTATTACAATTCTTTATAACATTCCAACTTAATTGAATTACTCTGCTGCAACTTCTAGTTGAGCTAAAGCTTCTTCGTAAGCTTTTAAAACTGCATCTTCTAAAACTTGTCTCATTTCTGCGTTTATTGGATGAGCGATATCTCTAAAGTTACCTTCCCCAACTTTTCTACTTGGCATAGCTATGAATAGTCCATTTTGTCCTTCGATAACTTTTATATCGTGTACTACGAATAAATTATCAAAAGTTATTGAAACTATACATTTCATTTTCCCCTCATCAGTAATTTTTCTTACTCTTACGTCAGTTATGTTCATACCTCAATATCCCCCTTTGTGATTTTGACAAAATACAATTTACCCAATATAATTATAAACTGTTTGGTAAATAATTCTATACTTTTTTAAAAATTCCTTTTATTTTTCTGAATCTTTTTTATTTTTTATTTACAAAAATAATTATACAGTTAAAATTAGTTAGAATTACTCATCAATTTCATCATCAATATGATCTAAAAGGTCGTCCATAACATCTTCTGTCCTATACTCATCTTTAAAAGTTTTTAAATTTGGTTTAACAAGTATTTCATTTTCGATTGTATCTATTTCTATCAAAGATATGTAATCTTCAACTAATTTCTTCTCTGGTGTAGATGTTGTTATGAATACCCCTGTTCCTATTACTTCTGCACCGAATTCATTCATAAGCTGAGTCATACCTTTTATAGTTCCTCCACCTCTCATAAAGTCATCTATAAGAATAACTTTACTTCCTGGCTTAACAGCTTTTCTTGGTAAACTCATACTTTCTACTTTTGAACTATCTCCCGTAACATAAGTCATACTTAATGTTGGCCCCTCAGAAACCTTTATGTCTTTTCTTATTATTACTAATGGTAAATTCATTGCCTTTGCAGTCATTAGGGCCATAGGTATTCCTTTAGTCTCCATAGTAACTACATAATCCGCATTAGAGTAATCTATATTTGAAGCAAATATCTTACCAATTTTAGCTACAACTGTTGGATCATATATTAAATCTATTAAATATAGAAATCTTCCTGATAAAATTCTGTCTGGCGAACTTATCTTCTCGCATAATTCCATTAGGAAGTTTTGATTTTCTTGTATTGATGTTTTAGGTATGTATTTAACTCCACCAGCCGCTCCAGAAATTGTTATAACCTTACCTAATTGTAATTTTTCAAATACATTTTTTACAACTAATAAATCTTCACTAATTGTAGATTTGGCAGCATTAAATGTTTCTGTAAAATAGCTTAATGTATAAATTTTATTTGGATTGTCAGATAATATCTTAACAATAGCACCAATTCTTTCCGTTCTCTTAAACTTCATTATTTTCGTAACCTCCTACAATTACAACTATTTATGGTATCAAAGTAAATAATGCATAAGATTTTATTATATGATATAATATTAGTTATGTTTCATATATTTTGAAAAAATAAATAAACTATAATATATGAATTAGTATATGCATATGATACTTAAAATATTGAACATTATTTAATTATACCACAAAAATTGTTCTTGTTATAGAAATAAATAAAATGAAAGGTGGTTTTATTATGAAGATACATTTCATCGGTATAGGCGGAATAAGTATGAGTGCTCTAGCTGAAATATGTCTTAATAAAGGCTACGAAGTTTCAGGCTCTGACATGAGTAAATCTTCAATGACAGACAAACTTCAATCACAAGGTGCAAAAATTTATATTGGCCAAAAAAAAGAAAACATTGCTGATGGACTAGACATGGTAGTTTACACTGCTGCTATACATCCAGACAATGAAGAGCTTATGGCTGCAAAAGATAAAAATATACTGACAATAAATAGAGCTGCATTTTTAGGGCAAATAATGAGAGAGTACAAAAACTCAATAGCAGTTTCGGGTACCCATGGAAAAACTACAACTACTTCTATGTTATCAACAATATTTGGTTCAACTAACTTAGATCCAACAATCTTAGTTGGTGGTAACTTAAAGTCAATTGGTGGAAACGTAAAAATAGGTAACTCACAAAACTTTATAACAGAAGCCTGTGAGTATACAGATAGTTTCCTAAACTTTAACCCTAAAATAGCAATCGTTTTAAATATAGAAGAAGATCATCTTGATTACTTCTCTGGAATAGAGGAAATCAAAGCTTCATTTAATAAATTTGGAAAACTACTACCTAAAGATGGTCACTTTATAATAAATGGTGACAGTCCCAACACTGATGGAATATTACATGATGTTAAGGCTAATGTGATTAAATATGGTAAAGAAGCTTCAAATGATGTTATCATAAAAAATATTCATTTTAATGATAGTGGTTTTGGATCATTTGATTTAACTTACTTTGGAAAAGATTTAGGTACGTTCCAATTAGCAGTTCCTGGTGTTCACAATATTTATAATGCTACTTCTGCTATAATAGTTTCATTAGTTTCTGGAATAAACGCAGAAGACATAAAAGAAAGTATTATAAAATATACAGGTGTTGGAAGAAGATTCGAGATTAAAGGTAGCTACAATGATGCTTTAATAGTTGATGATTATGCTCATCATCCAACAGAGTTAAAAGCTACTTTAGCTGCAGCTAAAAAGTTAAAAAAATCTACTTTATGGTGTGTGTTCCAACCTCACACTTACAGTAGAACAAAATCTCTTTTCAATGAATTCGGAGAAGCATTCTACTCTGCAGACAAAGTTATAATAACTGATATCTATGCTGCCAGAGAAGATGATCCAGGGGATATTCATTCTAAAGACTTAGTTGAAAAATTATATCACAACAATGTAGATGCTATATATATCAGCAAATTCGAAGATATTGTTGATTATCTAAAAGATAATATACAACCTAACGATTTACTAATAACTGCTGGAGCAGGTCCTGTTTATCGTATTGGTGAATTGTTGCTTGAAAAAAATAAATAATCGTTAAAAAAGAGTAGAAAATTTGATAAATCAAATCTTCTACTCTTTTTCTATTTTTTAGATAATTTAAAAATATCATCTTTAATATAATCATATAAAGCTGTATGAACTTCGTAGTAAGAATTTAAATCTTTTGATTCAATTTTTACATAGTCAGCTCCCATAACCTCAACTTTTGCTTCATAATTATCTGCTTTAATTTGAATTACAAAATTATACTTACTTCGTTGCTTACTTTTTTCTGGTTGAACCTTTCCAACTACCCTTTTTGCAGCCATCGTATTTGCTAAGTCATCATATTTCCACTTACTTAAATTCTTTGTTGTATCCTTGTAAGTTATTTTAACTTCTTTCCATGTTTTATATTGTTTAATAAAATCAAAAGAAGTATAAATACTCTTATTCAATAATTTTTCCAGTTCATCTTTAGATGCTACAGGAATTTTATAATATTCTTCTTCGTTAACCGTATAAATCCTTATTACATCTAAATTTGTTGAAAACTTTAGTCCATCATCTGAATACCCTTCATAAGTAGATTCATAAGATGCTGGTTTTCTTATTTTACTAATATCTTCAAAAGAATATCTTAACTCTTCTAATAATTGCTCATCTACTCTAACATCTGATACAATCCCATCAGATAAATACACTTTATCCTTCTCTTTTAATTGTTTAAGTAATGATCTATTATCTTCAGGCTCCTCTATTTTCACTGCATTGTCCTTACTACTGCTTTCTTCTTTAGAGAAAAGAGTAAATGATACAATATATACGCCAAAAAATAGTATAATAGCTGCAACTAAGAACACTGATTTTTTTATTTTTCTTCTTTTAGCCATGTCTTACCCCCGGTTAAATGTTTTATATAACTATTATATAACTTTTTGTAGTTAATTTTAAGTTTAATTTATTTTAAAGTGTTCTTTTACTCCCATCTCTTTTACTATTTAATGTTTATTACCTAATTTAAACTATTAAATTTACTTAACTATTCTTCTTGCTTTACAATCAATGAAACATAACCAGTAACCTAAAGAATTATTTCTATTATCACACGCTTGATATCTAGTAAATCCTGTATGCCCCTTATCAGGTTGCTCATTTTTTTTCCCTGGAACTGCATAAATATAATATTGTCTCTTATTATATTCATCATATTGTACTCCAAATAAGTAGTGTCTGTATTTATAAGACTGCATTACAGCATCGCTATACATAGTATAGTTCAAAGAGTTTACATAACCTAAGTATGGCATTGTATAGCCACATAAAGTAGTTGGATTAATTTCTATTTTCCACCATCTAGTGCTATCAATATAATCTGCTACAAAAGGCTTTACTTCTCTAAAGTATTTTAATCCTTTTTTAATCTGTCTTGGCATTAATAATATACCTGCTGTTTTAGTTGATTCTGGCTTAGTTTTTACTGTTTCATAAGTATTTTTTGTGTACTGCTTTTCTAAAGCAGATTTTGCTTTATTAATTTTCTTTTCAATATAGTCATCATTTCTGCTTTTACTATTTTTCTTTTGTTGAGGTTTAGGTCGTATGTTTGTCTGAACTGATTCTTCGTATTCTTCATCATATATTTCTTCATATTCCTCATATTCTTCATCATCATCTTCATCTTCATCTTCATCAATTTCTTCATAAATAATCTCTTCATATTCGTATTCATTATCTCTTACATCATCATCTTCAACATATTCTATCTCTTCATATTCTTCATACTCATATTCATCCTCATTGTCATCAACTTCCTCATAATCAGAATTCTCATCTCTATCATCGTCTACCTCAATATATTCTACTTCTTCATATTCATACTCATCATCTTCTTCTACTTCTTCAAATTTGTATTGAGGAGGAAATAAAATTTCTTCAAAGTTATCTATTTTACTTCCCTTAAAACCTATAAGCGGAACCGCTTTATCTTGTATAACCGCTATTCCTTTAATGTCTATATCATCGTCACCCATATCTAGACTAAATTCACCTTTTCCTTGACTATTCACATTAAAATTACCTAAATCTATAGTTTCGTAGTCACTTCTTATTGCTACTACTGAATAACCTTCACTTACACTTTTTAGATTTTCAGCATACAAAGCTATGACTGATTTTTCATCAGTGACTTCAATTTTTGCAAAAGCCTTTGGCGACACTTTTTCTTTAAATCTATAATTCATGTCTTTCGCTTCTAGCATGATGTAATCTCTTTTAAACTTTCTTTTGGTAGCCATTAGTTTCTCACCCCTTAACATAATCTCTCAAGAAATTATATGTAAATGCCTTTTTAAAAAGTACCACTTTACCTTTTAGAACGTAACAATTTAATACCATTTATTATAATTTTTTAACTATTTTTATTTTGCTTATAATATTATTTATTTTGCAAAAACTTATATTACTATAATTTTATAACTAAGGAGATTAATATGAACAAAATATTAGTAGCAATATTTATTATAAGTACAAGTATGATTTTTGTGGCGTGTAATAAATCAACTCCAGCTAATCCTAGCGATATAAATATCACATCAAACAAAATAACAGTAGAGCAAGCTAAAGACATAGCACTAAAACATGCAAAGTTGGCAAATGATAAAGTTACTTTTGTAAAAACAGAAGAAGGCACAGAAGATGGTATAAAAAAATATGACATAGAGTTTTACACAGACAATACAGAATATGATTATGAAATAAATGCTAATACTGGAGAAGTTATTGAATTTGACAAAGATATAGAAGACTATACTATACCAACTAATCCAGATGCTACATCTAATAAAGCTAAAATAAGCGAAGATGAAGCTAAGGATATTGCTTTAAAACATGCAAATCTGACAAATGATAAGGTTAAATTTGACAATATTGAATACGATACTGATAACGGATTTAATAAGTATGATATAGACTTTCATTATAATAACCAAGAATATAGTTATGAAATAGATGCACAAACAGGTGAAATTTTATCACATGGAATAGATAAAGAATAAATTTATCAATTAAAATAAATTAAATTTGTATTTTTTAAACATGAAAAAGGGAGAGTCTAAACTCTCCTTTCTTATTCATCTATCATACCAATTATTGATTTCCTATTTTATTATAAGCCATTACAGACATACAGTAAATGGTATTAAAATACCAATTTCTTCACCAGACGCAATATATAATATAAATCTTAATCATCTTAATAGAGGTGAAGTATTCTGTAATATTAATGTGAAGCGAATTCCTAATACACAAGCAATTATTAGGGCTATAGTACCTATTATTGATTTTTTCATTAATTTATATTGTTTTTCATATTTTAAACTCAATGTTTCTTTATCACTATAAATAGGCTTAGCTCCCTTTGGTGCATTTAAAAAATGATATGCATCATATGAACAAATATAGTTCCAATCACAATTTTCAAATAAAGATATATATCCATCCCAATCATCTTTATCTTCATTATAATCGATGCTATACTCTATATCTTGTGGTCACCTTTTCTAAGCTTCTATAACAATTTCTCAAAAGATTCTAATATCTATCCTTCTTTAGCTAATTTACTTAACTTATTTATATCTTCATTTTCATCCAAAAGTAAACCGCCACTTGGTACATATTTTATATTCTTTGCCATAACTATTTTTCTCCTCATATTCCTTCAAATGCTTTAACACCATGAAGCGCCATTTTATATCTTTTTTCTTGCTTCCTCTCCTGCTAATGTTATATAGTCTTGAACTTGCATCTTCTTTAACATGGTATACATAGTTGCGGTAACTATTGAAACATCACCCTCTGTTATTTATATCTTTTTTAGATATATCCATTTATGATATATCTTTATTTATCTAAACTATATTATAAATGGATATAGTTATAAACTTTTTAGGCATAAAAAATACGCTACTGATTAAAATCAATAGCGTACAATATATTTCATATTATTTATTTTCATTGTGAATTCTATTTACTTCATTTGACAATGAGGCAAACTCTTCTATCGATAAAGTTTCCCCTCTTCTTTTTTCATCTATATTAGCTTCTTGTAAAGCTTCTCTTATTTGATCCTTGCTTAAGAATCCAAGTCCACCTAGTGAGTTAAGAAGAGTTTTTCTTCTTTGACCAAAAGATGCTTTAACAGTTTTGAAGAATACATCTTCATTATCTACATGGTATATTTGTTCTTCTCTTACATGAAGTCCTATAACTGTTGAATCAACATTTGGCTGTGGCATAAACATATGTCTCGGAGCTTTCGCAACTATTTCTGTATCACAGTAATATTGAACAGCTACTGATAATGCACCATAGTCTTTAGTATTGGGCTTTGCATTCATTCTATCTGCAACTTCTTTTTGAACCATAACAACTATGTCAGTTACTGGTATATCTTCTTCTAAGAACTTCATAACTATTGGTGTAGTTATATAGTATGGAAGGTTAGCAACTAATTTTACTGGTCCTCCATTTAACTTTTCTTTTACTAATTCTTGTACATCAACTTTTAATATATCTTGGTTTATTACTTCTATATTAGAAAAATCAGATAAAGTTTCTTTTAATATTGGTATTAAAGTCTTGTCTATTTCTATTGCAACTACTTTCTCTGCATTTTTTCCCATTTCTTTTGTAAGTGTTCCAATTCCTGGTCCTACTTCTATTACATAATCGCCTTCTTTAATCCTTGCCCCTGCAATAATTTTATCTATTACATTTGTATCTATTAAGAAGTTTTGTCCTAATGATTTTGAGAATTTAAAATTATGTTTTTGAACAACTTCTTTTGTGGCTTGATGTGATGATAATCTATCCATGTTCGTCTCCTTATAAACTTTCTATTGCTTTGTTAAATTCTTCTCTTGAAACTCCGTAGTTATTTAATCTATTTAAGAATTGCTTTGCATTTCCGTATCCAATCCCAAGTATTTGACCTACAGTATCTCTTCTATAAGATGCATCTTCATTTCCTATTAATCCATTTACAACTAAATCTACTTGTGAAAATTCATTTCTCTTTTCTATGCTTTCAGTTCTGACCTTATTTAAGGCTCTTAGTATACTTTCTGGAGATGCATTTTCTATTCCTATATCTCCATCTTTTTTAGCTTCTTCCCTTGGTAAAAATGCATGTTTACACCCTGGAACTTCTGCTGCAATTTTCTTTCTAATTTTTTCTCCTGCAAAATCTGGATCAGTAAAAATTATAACACCTCTTCTTGCTTGAGCTGCTTTAATTCTTTCCATTACACCTTTTGGAAATCCAAATCCTCCAGTAGTTATTAGTTCACAGTCTAGCGCTCTTTTCACAGCAGTAACATCGTCTCTTCCTTCAACTACTATTATCTCTTTTATCATTTTATATAATCACCTTTTAATCTATTTTATTTAAAATTGTGTTTTCATTAATATCATATCTTTATATTTTACGTTTTTTAATAGATTTAATCAAGGTTTAATATAATAGAATGAATATGTTCAGGTTTATCTAGTTCATTTATAATTTTATTTATTATATATCCACCAAGTCCAATTATACTCTCCACATGCATCATGTATTGTATAGAAGAATCAAATAATATCGTAGCACTTGGCTTAATTTCATCATCGCCTTCCCAAATAACCACACGACAAAATACCTTTGAAAAAACTTCAAATTCAAAAGCTATATCCCCCATTCTAACTTCTTTTCCATCTAAGTTTTCTGCGCATTTTTTTAATTTGCTTGAATTATAACCAAAAGCATTTATCAAGTTTACTATGCTACTGTTATAAAATGCTGGATAAAACATCATTCCACCATTAGGTATTTCCTTAATACTCACCCATTTATTTGTTTTGTCTATATCACATTCTGTAAAAGATAGGTAGTTTAAAAACATCACCCCTGTTTCTGCACTTGGAATATAATTATCTTCACTTCTCATTATTGTTTCATCATCACAATTCAAAATATAATCTTTATTAAAAACTTTTATAATAAATTCATTTTTATCTTCGTCGTATATAACATTTCTTATTTGTGCTACTTTTTGAAAATTCCTTTTTTGTAGTGTTTTCCACTCATTATAATAAGCCACTTTATAATTACTTTCCATCCCCACTCCCCCTTATATTTCCTTTAATTATAATTGTAATATTATTTATATAAGTATAAGGAATATATTACAGCTAATCTCATGTACATTCCCTTTTTAAGTATTTATTTATGATGAAATACAATTTCTAATAAGTCATAGTTTGATTCATATAAACAATCATTAAATATATGACTTCCAAACTTCTCATTTCTCATAGCATTAAAAACAGGTTTTCTTAATTTATAAACTAGTTTCTTAAGCTTAGCACCCTTGCTTATATTTTTTGTAATTTCAGCAATCTCATCATTATATTTATTTATACCACTCTTATCATTTATCTTCAATGCATCCATAATCACTTTAGATGCTTTTATTCCTGATAACATGGCAAAATATATTCCTTCTCCTGTAAATGGATCTACTAAACCTGCAGCATCTCCAACTAGTAGTAAATTTTTTTCTTTATTAATGGGATCTCTTATAAATTCACCAAAAGGCAACATAGCTCCTTTAAATTCACTTCTATCACATCTTATTCCCAAATTATTCAGAAATTTTTCAAACTCCTTATGATAATCTATTTCCTTATCGTAGTTTCCACCAAACCCAACTGTATAACTATTTTGTTTTGGAAAAATCCATCCATAACCTTGTGGAATAATTCCATAATAAAGGGACATATAGTTCCCTTCATAATTAAACTTATCTTTATCAATTTCCACTTGTAAGCAAAATCCATTGGCTTTAAATTTTTCATCAACTAACTTTCTACTTATTCCTACAGCTCCATCTGCACCTATTACATATTTGAATTTAATTTCGTCATTATTAGATAAGGTTATTAAATTTTCTGTTGTATCAATATTTTTGACTCCAACTCCTTCTAGAAAAGTTCCCCCTTTTTTCTTATACTCTTCAACTAAATAATCATCAAATTCAAATCTGTCTACCAAGTAAGTTAATCCTTTGGTTTTTATATCTGCTATATGTTCATACTCCAAATACAAACTAGCTCCTTCACTTACTATTGAGCTTCCAATATTAAATTCATTATACAACTTTAGTGTTTTCATTAATTCAAAAGCTTTATACGTTATTCCCCCAGCACAAAGTTTATTTCTTGGAAACTTCTGCTTATCGACCAAGATACAAGATATATTATTATTTATCAGATTATGAGCAGCAGCCACACCTCCAGGCCCTGATCCTATAATTACAACATCATAGTTCATATTTATTCTCCTTATAATTTTATATCTTTATAGTCTCCATGTTTTTATTGATTCAAACCTTATGTTTATGAAGAATTTTCACAAAATAAAATACCTGTCTAAATGTAATCTAGACAGGTATTTCTTATATATTAATATTATACTTAAATTATTTTTATTCTTTACATATATTCTAAAGCAAATATCTTCTACTAAAATATATAAACTACTTGTTATAAAATATAACCCTATATCTACTGGTGCTCTTGCAGTTGCTTTTCCATTTCCTTAGCATTATTTTTGTATTTTTCTTTTATTTTGTTCATTTTTTCTGCCAAGTCTTATTGTTTTCTCATAGCAAATTTTTGTTTTAAAGATAGAGGCATTGGAACTAATTTTACCATTAAAGTTATCACTACTATGATAACCCATAAATCTCCAAATATCGTAGTTCTTATAATTAAAAAATTCTTTTGGTTCTAGTTTTTCAGAGTGTTTAAACCTATTTAGAAATAAATTTTTTATTAAAATAAATTCAGTTTCATGAGATATTCGTCTTCTACAAAAGTAAGCTAGACATCCTATTATTGATAGAAAAAACGTCATATAGATTAATATGTAGAGCATATTTTCTAAATCTAACTTCATCATATTTACCTCATTAAATTAAAATATTACTATTCGTATAAGTTACTATGATTAAGATATAAACTTTATTAATTTTTAAATATGAAATGAACAATCTTCTTTACAATATTTATAGTTTATAGCTAGAATTTAATTAATACTTATTTTTAATCAAGGGGTGATTAGCATGAAATTTTCAAATCCATTGATTGTAGTCTCTGATATGGAAAAGTCTAAATTGTTCTATTCTACAGTACTAGGTTTGGATGTTATTTTAGATTTTGGTGCAAATGTAACCTTAACTGGTGGCATTGCCCTACAAACTAAGGAATCTTGGTGTAACTTTATACATAAATCCAAAAATGAAATTTTCTTTGGTGCCAATAATAGCGAATTATACTTTGAAGATGATAATTTTGATAATTTTATCTTAAACTTAAATCAAATTCCAGGAATATGTTATGTTCATCCTGTTATTGAACACACTTGGGGACAACGTGTTGTTCGTTTTTATGATCCTGATATGCATATTATTGAAGTTGGTGAAAATCTAAATAAAGTAGTTAAAAGATTTTTAAGTAAAGGTATGTCTGCTGAAAATATAGCTAGTAGAATGGATATGCCTGTCGATTATGTAAAGTCTTGTCTTTAATTTTCAACACCTAAAGGTCTGCTCCGCGCTCATGTCGACAATGACTTCCCCGTTGTTCCGTTAATCAGTCAGAATTTATATTTTATCTGTTCTGTATATAAATTATAAATTCCTTACAATTAAAAAGGTGTAGATAAATTTGTTTAACACAAACCTATCTACACCATCTTCGTACGTATACATATCTTTTTATCTATAGTTATATATACATTATCATATTCTACTTAACCATTTAGCTCAATAGCTTTTGAACCTCATCCTTCAACGTAATTATTAATCCCATTGATATAAAAAATATATTTTTCATACATCCCTCTCTTTACTATATTTTTTATTTACTACACCTGTTTTCTATTTCTATATCAATAGGTCTCTTATGTTTTAAAATCATTCCTAAATCTAAATAATAACTATCTCTTTTATCAATATCAAATAAAAGACCATGTATTTTACTACTTTCAAAATACCCTTCGATTGCACTCTCTCCATTTATATAGACGACACCCCTATAATCCATATTATCATTATTTAAAATTTAAAATTTCAACTATCAATCTATTCCTTTTATATTTAACACTTTTAATAGTTATTGCAGTACCATAGTAACTTATTACCTTAGGATAGCTTCCATTCAACTCAACCTTCACCTTTTTATTAGCATCAATAAAAACGCCTTCAGATTTTAATCTTAACTTTTTACTTTTATCATAATAAACTGATGATACTATAGTTTGCTTATATCCATTTTTATCCCATAATCCAGCTAATGTTATATTTTCTTTGTACAATTCTCCACTATCAGATATTATTTTGAAATTATACATACCTTGGATGCTTCCTATTCCTTATACCTTACCACTAGTATACAAATACATAATAGTTGGAGATGCTTGTAGTTTTTCTATATTAAAAGTCATATCCTTGTCTTTTATAGTTTTATTTATTTCTATATATTCGCTTGTTTGAATTTCTTTTGGTATATTTATGCTCATCTTTAATTTTCCTAATATTTCATCAAAGAATATCACCTTACTATTTTTAGCTATAATATTTTTAGTTTTATTTGTAACTATCTTTAGAAACCAAGTTTTAAAATACTGCGCTTCTTTTATATTAGTAATATTTTTCAACCATTTTTCCCCTGCTTGTAAATATGCGTCCATACTATCATGTTCATTTTTTAATATTGTGTATGCTAATTTGTATACTTCATCTTTTAAGCTATGTACCAAAATGCTATAAGCATTAAAATTTTCTCTAATTGCTTTTTTGACTAGTTTTTAATCCATACTATGCCTCCCTTCACATATTAGACTAATGAAATCCATAAAAAGTTATAAATTTTTCTATTTTATTTTACACTACTTTTAAATACATAAAAATAGACACTATTTCTTTACGAAATAGTGTCTTCAGCATACAAATATTAATTAGTTATAAAATATTAAAGAGGTTATATAGCTCTTCTTAATTCTTTTATTGGCATAGTTTGTATCATTTCCTTCATAATAGCCTTGTCTCTCATAAAACTATTATAAACTTCATAAGATACTTCTTTATTTCCATAAATTCGCCAGTTTTTAATTTCTACTAGCTCATTTTTTCCATATCCCATAAATCCTAATACATCTTTAAGGGGATATCCCAAAAATACACCTATTTCATGAGGAAACTCTCCAGATTGAAGTCTAAGAACTAACTCATTCATATAGTCGTTTAATTTATATTCAGATGAATATCCTACAAACTTTAAGAAGTTTATACATCTTTTATTTGATAGTACTTTTTCCATTGATTTTTCATTTATAAATAAAACACGTTTTCCACCATCATTAGTGCTTATTATTCTATATGTAACTCTAGAACATTGATTGAAAAAGGATTCTATTTGAGCTAGTTTTACTTCTTTTTCTTCGCTACTTCCAGGCACATTTATAATTTCTGCTGGTTTTGAACCTAGTATAACCGCTCCTATCATTTCTAGTATTCTTTTTATATATATTGAATTTAATTTATTTTCACAACAATTTGTATTACAATTAAATTGCATATTAATCCTCCTATTGATAATGATTATCATAATTATATATTAGCATAATTGATAATAATTATCAATAACTTAATATGAAATAAAATTTGCCATAATATTTTCAAGCTATACAGATTTCTTATTAGTGATAAGGTTCCCCCACTGTTTGTGTTCCCCCTAAATTACTAGTTCCTAAGAATAATTGGTTTGAAGAAATTCTAAATTTAAAGAAACTAATATTATAATCAATTAGTAGTCTCTTTAAATTATAATCTTTATCGCTAATTTTAATTCCTTTTGGAATTTTAAATAAAACATCTTTTTGATCCCCTGGATCTATGCCCAATATCTTATTTTCATCCCACAAGTCCTCTTCTTGACCTCTTATATAAAACTCGCCAACATTATTACCTTCGCCTTCATAATCAAATGAAAGTCCCATATCATATAACGATGCTATTTGATCTGTATTATTTTTTACAGTTACATATATAGTGTAACTATACTTATCTTCTATATATTTGTTATATGTAATTAATATATCATTTTCCATCTCGTCAGAATTTGATATATTATTGGTCGTAATTGCAAAAAATCCAATTAATAATAACAATGATATACATATTATTAGACTAGCTTTTATAAACTTTTTATTCATTATTCTTTCCCCCTAGCTTGCTATTTCCTTTTTAATATAAATTTTAATTGATATAAACATAGATACTAAATAAGCAATCATAGCTAACGCAGATTTTATAATTAAGGTTTTATCTCTTAAAATATCTACTTCTCCTGTATAAGAGAAATATATACCCTTTATTCCTTTACTAGAAATTAAAACTATTATGCATATTGCTATTATTAAATTAACTATTACATAAGATTTTTTATATCCGTATTTAAACATCAACGGCAATAATATAGATGCTAATAATAACAATAGTATTACTATCATCAATACTGAATCTAAATCAAAAAATTCTATTTTCCAAATTGAATTTATAACCTTTGAATAAACAAATGTAAAAATTAAAGAAACCATTATTACTATTGTAGAAAATAAATATTTACTATAAACTATATCCTCTTTTTCTATTGGTAAGCTATTAAAAAAATAATCACATTTATTAAGTTCATCTATTTGAAAACTTCTTAAAATAAATATATAGCTTATAAAAAACGGTACTGCTATTGGTATTGTAGGTAATAATATTAAAGAAAATAAAATAATACCTATTAATAATTTTATTACAGATTTTATATCCGGTTTAAAACAGGCCATTAAATCTTTTTTTAATAAATTAATCATTTTCTATCTCCTTCCCATAGTAATAGATAATATCTTCTAAATCAGCTTTTTGAATATTTTCATTTTGTAGATTATCGTTTTTATCTACTATTAAACCTTCGCTATAATAGGCTGTATCTTTTCTGTTTATAATCATCTCACTTATACTATCAAGCTCTTCCTTACTTCCTTTAATAACTTTATAATTTTCACTTATTTTATCTTTATCTTCACTGAAAACTAATTCCCCATTGTTTATAAAAGTAATATAATCTGCCGATCGACTTAGATCTTGTATAATATGTGTTGAAATTATAACACTTTTCTCCCCATCCTCCAGCTCTTCTTGTAATATATGTATCATTTCTTTTCTAAAAATAGGATCTAATCCTGATGTTGGTTCATCTAAGATAAGTAGTTTCGCATCATGTGAAAGTGCCTTTGCAAGCATAAGTTTTATGCTTTGACCCTTTGATAAATCCCTTATTCTTAGATTTTTATTTATTTTGAACTTTAACAAATAATTTTCAAATTTTTCTTTGTCAAAATTTTTATAAAATGCTGAAACTGTATTCATAAAATCGCTTACTTTTAGATTTTCATAGAAGTATAAATTATCATAAACAAATCCTATATTTTCTTTAAACTCTTTAGGATTTTCAGAAATATTTTTACCTTTAAAATAAATTTTACCTTCATCTGGTTGTAATAGACCCATAATCAATTTAATTAAAGTTGTTTTTCCTGAACCATTAGGACCCATTAGCCCCATAATAAATCCTTCTTCTAAATTGAAAGATATATTATTTAGTTCGAAATTATCAAATTTCTTACTTAAATTTTCTACCCTTAACATATTATTCCCCCTCGTATAAGCTTTCTAAAGTTAAAATTAACTGTTCTTTTGTTATCCCTATCATATTTGATAAATATATAGCTTCTTCTAATTTTTCTTCTATTTCTCTCATTTTAGCTTCAAATACAATTTCTTTATTAAAAGCTGATACAAAACATCCTTTCCCTGGAATTGTATTTATTAATCCTTGTTTTTCTAGCTCTTCATAAGAACGTTTTGTTGTTATAAAACTTATACCTAATTCTTTTGCCAAAGCTCTCATTGAAGGTAACATTTCATTTTCATTTATTTTTCCACTTAATATCTCATCCTTTATTTGATTTACTATTTGCAAATAAATAGGTAAATCAGAATTACTTGAAATAATTATTTTCATAAGCCCTCCTTTATTTATCTTTAATATCTTTATTTCTTATACTTTCCACAGTTATAAATATGTATCTAAAAATCACTATTAAAACAATAGGGGTAAACATTACTAGCAATATATTAATTAACTTAAACAAACTACCTAATGAGCTAAACATATATTTTTCCTCCTTATATATATTGTATCAACTGTATAAGTATATATTATACAGTCGATACAATATATGTCAATAACTAAATTTTTTAGCAATAAAAAATTCGCTTAGCTCATATCGTCAACGGCTTCGCCCGTTACTCAAATAACAAAGTTGGAAATTATACGTTATCCATAGAACAGATAACATATAGTTCCCTTACAATAAAAAAAGATCCCTAAGGATCTTTCTTTGAAATATTTATTTTATTGCGAAGAACTTTTTAGCATTTTCTTTAGTTGCTTCACAAACTGTTTCATAAGAAACGCCTTTTTCAACAGCTATTGTATCAGCTACAAACTGAACCAACGAAGGATCATTTCTCTTTCCTCTATGTGGTGTCGGAGCCATATATGGTGAGTCAGTTTCTATAAATAACCTGTCTAAAGGAATTTCTCTAGCAACCTCTTTAGTCTTTTTGTTGTTTTTAAAAGTAACTGTTCCAGATAAAGATATATAACATCCCATCTTAACATATTCTCTAGCTAACTCTATATTTCCGCTATAACAATGTAATACACAACCTATCTCTGGGCTTTTATACTTTTTGATTATTTCAAAAGTATCTCCGTGAGCATCTCTATCGTGAATTATTATAGGTAATTTTAATTCATTAGCTAGTTCAATTTGTTTTATAAACCATTCTTTTTGAACTTCTCTTGGAGAATTATCATAGTAGTAGTCTAATCCTATTTCTCCTATAGCAACTACTTTTTTATTTTCTGTTGCTAATTTTCTAAGGGTATCAATAGCTATTTCATCTAGTTCTCCCACATCGTGAGGATGAACTCCTACTGCTGCATATATAAAATCGTATTTATTAGCAAGTTCTATACTTTCTATAGATGTTTTTATACATGCACCTGGGTTTACAACTAAATCTACACCTTTTTCTTTAAGAGAAGAGATTAACTCTTCTCTATCTTCATCAAATCTCTCATCATTTAAGTGAGCATGTGAGTCGAATAACATAAGTTTATCTCCTTATCTAACTTCACAACCATCATTTGCTCCAGTAGCAACTGGAACTATTAAATCGTCTCCGTCATTTCCTGCAGCAAGTATCATACCTTGAGATTCAACACCTCTTAATTTAACTGGTTTTAAGTTACATACTACTATAACATCTTTTCCAACCATTTCTTCTGGCTTATACCATTTAGCTATTCCAGATACTATTTGTCTTGTTTCTGGTCCTAATTTAACTTGAGAAACTAAAAGTCTATCTGCTTTTGGATGTTTTTCACAAGATAATATTCTACCAACTCTTAATTCTACTTTATCTAATTCTTCTATTCCTATGAATTCTTTGTGCTCTAATGGAGCTACTTCTTCTACTGTTTCTGTTTTTTCTGCAAATAACTCTTCCAATTCTGCTACCTCTTTCTCAATGTCTAGTCTTGGGAATAAAGCTTGTCCTTTGTGTACTTTTGTTCCTGGTTTAATTAAACCAAATGTAGTTGTACTTTCCCAATTTGTTAATTCTTCTTGTCCTGCTATTCCTATTTGATCATATATTTTGTTAGCAGTTGTATTCATTATAGGGTTTATTAGTGTAGCTATTATTCTTATAGATTCACATAAGTTATATAATACTGCATCTAATTTACCTTTATTAGCTTCATCTTTAGCTAAAGCCCATGGCATAGTTTCATCGATGTATTTGTTTGTTCTTCTTACTAATTTCCATACACCTTCTAATGCTTCATGGAATTGCATTTTATTCATTTGTTCTTCGAATATTTCTCTTGATAATTTAGCTTGTTCTTTTAAGCTTGCATCAAATTCAGTTCCTTCTACAGCTTCTGGTATTATACCATCATTGTATTTTTCTACCATTGATACAGTTCTACTTACTAAGTTTCCTAAATCATTAGCAAGATCCGTATTTATTCTTGTTACAAAGTTTCTGTGAGTATAACTTCCATCTTGTCCAAAAGCAAATTCTCTAAGTAAGAAATATTTAAGTGTATCTATACCATATCTTTCTATCATTGGTTCTGGATATACTATATTTCCTTTTGATTTACTCATTTTATCATTTCCAAATAATATCCATCCGTGACCATATACTTGCTGTGGTACTGGTAAGTCTAAAGCCATTAATAATGCAGGCCATATTATTGTATGGAATCTCATTATTTCTTTACCAACAACTTGTATATTTGCTGGCCAATATTTTTTCATTTCAGAATCGTCTTCTGATAAGTATCCAAGTGCTGTGATGTAGTTACATAAAGCATCTACCCAAACGTATATAACGTGTTTTTCATCAAAAGGTACTTTTATACCCCAGTCAAATGTAGTTCTCGTTACACATAAATCTTCTAGTCCTTTATCTAAGAAGTTAGCAACCATTTCATTTTTTCTTGATTCTGGGAAACAGAAGTTAGGGTTTTGGAATAATTCTCTTAATCTATCTTCGTATTTAGATAATTTGAAGAAGTAAGCTTCTTCTTTAGCTAAATAAGTTTCCCTACCACAATCTGGACACTTATCTCCTTCTAATAATTGAGATTCAGTCCAGAAACTTTCACATGGAGTACAGTATCTTCCTTCATATTCACCTTTGTATATGTCACCTTGCTCATATAATTTAGTAAATATTTTTTGTATTATAACTTTATGTCTATCTTCTGTTGTTCTTATGAAATCATCATAAGATATATCCATAGTCTTCCATAAATCTTTTATTCCAGCTATCATTCCGTCTAGGTATTCTATTTCACTTACACCTTGCTCTATAGCTTTCTTTTGAATTTTTTCACCGTGCTCATCTGTTCCTGTTAGGAATTTTACATCATAACCACAGAATCTTTTAAATCTAGCCATAGCATCAGTTGCTACAGTAGTATAAGTATGACCTATATGTAATCTACCACTTGGATAGTATATAGGAGTAGTTATATAAAACGTTGGTTTAGTCATTTTTATTTCCTCCTTGTGTGTTATTATTTTGATTTTTATAAATAAAAAACTCGCCACTATGGAAGTCCATAGGGGCGAGATTATTCGCGGTACCACCCTAATTTATCTATTATACAATAAAAAAATCTAATTTCTCAAATAGATATCTTAGTAGACTGTAACATGTCTAAATGTTTTATCCTAAATTACTTCGGATAAAAAGCTCCAAGGCCATCTTCAGTAATTCTTTTAGCACTAGCTTTCACCTAACCTAGCTCTCTGTAGAAAAAATCCTTACTTACTCTTCTCTTCTTAGCTTTTATTCATATTTAATTTTAAAATATGTATTATATATTATTCTCAAAATAAAAATTTTGATACAAATATTAATTAATTCTTTGGATATATTAGCTCTACGAATTTTTAGTACTATGTTTTTAATTTTAGTAAATTTATATTTTATTGTCAACAATTATAATTCATGTTAATAAAAATTCAATTATATTAACCTTATTTCTAAATGTTGAAAAAGATTGTTACACAAAGTAGTATCAAAACAAATTTTTTATTTTATAAAATAAGATAACAAATATAAACTGATGCCAATACCCCTACTATATGACATAGTAACGAACAAAATAAAGTATATCCCGTATCTTTTATTTTTAAACTTCCATAATAAATTGCCATAGTATAAAAAATTGTTTCTGATGCACCAACCATAGTTGAGCCCATCTGCTCTGTAAGCGAATCAATCCCAACTCGTTGAATAAGTTCTGCATATACACCAAGTGCTCCACTTCCAGATAAGGGCTTTACAATTATAAGTCCTATTAATTCTTTTGGTATGTTAAGTATAGCCGCCACTGGCGAAAATAGGTACTCCAAAACTTCTATACCCCTTCCTGATTTAAATATGCCAATAGCTAAAAATATTCCTATTATATAGGGTAATATGTTCCATGCCGTTTTTAACCCCTCTATAGCTCCATTTATAAAACTTTCGTATATATCTATATTCTGTTTTTTACCATAAATAACAATAAATAAAATTATTACAGGTATGGCTATATTAGAAAAATAATCTAACAATTATCTATACCTCCTTTGTAATAATTTACAACCTACAACTCCTACTATTGTTGATATAATTGTTGCAAATAAAGTTGTTAAAATTATGGAATTAGGATTTGTGCTACCTGCATCCATTCTTATTTTTAGCATGGTAAAAGGAATTAGTTGTATGGATGAAATATTTATAACTAAAAACATTATCATATCAGGAGAGGCTTTTTTCTTATTTGGATTTAATGTCTGTAATTCCTTCATAGCTTTCAACCCAAATGCTGTAGCTCCATTTCCTGCTCCTAGCATATTTAATACCATATTCATAACCATATAAGACATAGCTTTGTGATTTTTAGGAACGCTTGGAAATAACTTTTTCATCAATGGGCTCATTTTATCTGCTATTTTATCTATTAATCCTGAATCTTTTGCAATATTCATTATACCCATCCAAAGTGCCATTACACTTGCTAAAGTTATGGCAAATTCAATAGCCCTTGTCCCTTCATTTAATATAGCTTGATTTGTCTCTGGTAAATTGTTAAAACATATGCTTCCAACTATACCTATGACTATCATATAAAACCACAATTTATTAATATGAATCCCCTCCTTTAAACCATTTTATGATGTATACTTAAAATAAATGATGTGTTATTTTATAATACTCTACATATACTTTATGCTTGAAAGTTAGGGTATATTATGTTTTAGTATAAGTATAAGGTTTTTTAATTTATTTAAATGTTTAAGGAGAAATACCATGAGAAATTTAACGCTTCTTACTGATTTGTATCAATTAACTATGTTAAATGGATACTATGAGAAGAATATTCATGAGGACATCGTAATATTTGATATGTTCTTCAGGAAAAATGCTTGTAATGGTGGGTATACTATTATCTGCGGTATCGAACAATTAGTAGAATACATAAACAATCTTCACTTTTCAGATGATGATTTAAAATACTTAAAAAGCCTAGATTTATTTTCTGATAAATTCTTAGACTTTTTAAAAAACTTCAAATTTACTGGGGATATATATGCTGTAGAAGAAGGAACTATAATGTTCCCAAAAGAACCTGTTATAACAATTAAGGCACCTTTATATCAAGCTCAATTAATAGAAACCGCTTTACTTACAATAGTGAACTTCCAATCACTAATTGCTACTAAAGCTTCTAGAGTTTGTTATGCTGCTGGAGAAGATGCTGTTTTCGAGTTTGGGCTTAGACGTGCTCAGGGCCCAGATGCAGGTACTTATGGAGCAAGAGCTGCCGTAATAGGAGGATGTGCTGGAACTGCCAATGTATTAGCTGGGAAAATGTTTGATATTCCTGTAGTTGGAACACAAGCTCATAGCTGGGTTCAAAAATTTGACAGTGAACTAGAATCTTTCCGTGCTTATGCTGATGTCTATCCAGACAAGTGCTTATTATTAGTTGATACATATGATGTACTAAAAAGCGGTGTTCCAAATGCTATAAAAGTGTTTGATGAGCTAAAAGCTAAAGGACACAAGCCAATGGGAATTAGAATAGATTCCGGTGATTTACAATATCTATCCGTTGAAGCAAAAAAATTATTTGAAGAAGCTGGCTATACAGATTTAACTTATACAGCTTCTAATGATTTAGATGAATATACTATTGCTAGCTTAAAATCAAGTGGTGCAGCAATAAATTCTTGGGGCGTTGGTACAAAATTAATTACATCAGCTGAATCTCCATCTTTAGGAGGAGTATATAAACTAGCTGGCTCTTATAATGGGGATATCTTAATTCCTAAAATAAAAGTTTCTGAAGAACCAGAAAAAATAAATAACCCAGGATTTAAAAAAGTAGTAAGAATATATAATGAAGATAATATGGCCGAAGCTGATTTAATCATGCTTCATGATGAGAAAATCGATACAACTAAGCCATTAACAATTTTTGATCCTACATATACTTGGAAACAAACAACTTTCCATAACTACACAATAAAGGAACTTCAAAAACCACTATTCATAAATGGTGAGTGTAAATACGTTTCTAAAAGCGTTAATGAAGTTAAAAAGTATGTTAGTGAACAATTTAGTACTCTTTGGGATTCTTATAAAAGATTTTCTAATCCTAAAAAATATAAAGTTGATTTATCGGACAACCTTTGGACACTAAAATCTGACTTGCTAGATTCTAAAAAACACTTATAATATACATTATAATAATTAAAGGGGGCCTATCAATGGATGTAACAGATTACAGAATCATAGAAATTTTACAAAAAGACGGTAGAATTTCTATGAAAGATTTAGGGAAAATAGTAGGATTAACTTCTCCTGCTGTTTCAGAAAGAGTAAAAAGATTAGAAGAGTCTGGTGTTATAGAAGGATATAAAGCTATAGTTAACCCAGATGCTTTAGGAAGAGTGATAAAAGCCTTCATACATATATCGCTACCTAGTGATAAGTATGACGCATTTTTAGAGGCTGCTAGACAGGATCCTAGAATAGTTGAATGTCATCATGTTACTGGAGATGACTGCTCTCTTCTAAAAGTTATTGTAAAAGATATGTATGAATTAGAAAATGTTATTGATGGTATTAAGACAATTGGCTCAACAAAAACATCAGTAATACTATCAACACCGATACAGTCAAAAGCTATTCTGTAATAAAAATTCGATTCGCTTAAGCCACTGCGTGACGCTATGAAATTTTAGGCAACGACCTTTGCTCAAATTGAATAAGTTTGAAATTAAAAAAGATGTATCCTTCTAATATTAAAAGGATACATCTTTTTTATATTTATATATATATACTGTTAAAACATAATAAATATATGATTTTAAAATCTCTTCATCTTCTTTTGGTTCTAATAACATTTTAGTTGCAGTAATATCAGCAAACCCAAGTAACATTAGTCCGATAACATCATCTTGTAATTTATCAAACATCTCCTTTAATACTTCATGAGATGCATTACTTTTTTTATAAAGAGTCAAGAGATACATATGATATCTAGTGTAGTTATAAAGTAATTCTATGGATTTTTGAGATAAGTTAAGGTTTTTTCCTACTTCTATGGCAATATCTCCACTAAACTTTTCATGTCCTTTAAAATGTATTCTTCCATTTTCGTCTACAGTCTTTGCCTTTGATTTTCCTATATCATGTAAAAAAACACCTAGTTTTAATAAATCTAAAACTTGTATATCATCTTCTACTATTGTATTTAAATATTTCCATATACATTCATTTAGATGAGTTGGAAAGTTTTTTTCCCTTATAAGCTTTTCAAATTCTTCTAATGCATAAATGGTATGGCTAAAGCAATCTACTTTATGATATTTGCACTGTCCAACTTCTTTCATACTCTTGACTTCTGGTATTATACTTTCTAAAATTCCACTTTCATTTAGCTCGCATATCTTTTGGCATGTATTATTACTTTTTATAGCATTAATCATCTTAAGTCCATTCTCCATAAAATCACCCCGTCTCTTGTCTATAAGTCTAATACTTGCTTGTAAACAACATCTTTTTTTAATTTTCTTTCTCTACAAACAACCTTTATAGCATCCTTCTTACTCATACCATCCTCTAAAAGAGCTTCTACATACTCTCTCTCATTTAAATCACTGTAATCATTGGCTAAAGTTTTTTCACCTTTAAATCCATCAACTATTAAAACAAATTCGCCTTTAACATCTTTTTCATTAAATAGATTTATAACTGTTTCAATATCTTCTCTTATTACTTCTTGGTATTTCTTAGTAAGTTCTCTATTAACTGATATTTCTCTATTCCCAAATACTTTAAGCATATCTTTTAAAGTATCTTTCAATCTATGAGGTGATTCATAGAAAATCATAGTTCTTTCTTCTTCTTTAACTTCTTCTAATCTACTTCTTCTTAATTTTTTATCTCTATCTAAAAAACCTTCAAAAGCGAATTTATGAGTATTCATCCCAGAGCCAACTAGTGCTACAACAAATGCTGTTGCTCCTGGTAATACATCTATTTCTATATTATGCTCAATTGCTAACTTAATTAAATCCTCTCCTGGGTCAGAAATTCCTGGCATTCCTGCATCACTTATCAACGCTATATTTTCACCTTCAAGCAATTTATTTATTAAATATATTCCTTTTGAATCTTTGTTGTGCTCGAAATAACTTGTAAGTGGTTTAGATATTTCAAAATGATTTAATAATTTTACACTATGTCTAGTATCTTCTGCTGCTATTAAATCAACTTCATTTAAAACTCTTAAAGTTCTATATGTTATATCCTCAAGATTTCCTATAGGTGTAGGACATATATATAATTTTCCACTCATTATTATTCTCCTATATCTTCATTCGCATATATTTCTTCTATTTCTTTTGTGTAGTTTCCATCTTTATCATAAACATATAAAGGATCTAATATTTTTAGCTCTGGTCTACCATCTTTTGTAAACTCAACTAAAACTAAATTAGGCGCCTTATTTGCTCTTGGATGTACAAATTGAATTACCTTTGGCTCTAGGTTATATTTTCTACCTAAAGTAACTATATCAACCAATCTTATTGGTCTGTGTATCATAAAGAACTTTCCTCTAGGCATAACAAGTCTTGAAGCAGCTCTTATTACATCTTCTAAATCACAAAGTACCTCATGTCTAGATATAGCTTTCTTATCATTAGGATTTTGTATACCATTCATATGCATATATGGTGGATTAGAAGTTGCCACATGATATCCATGTACTTCTAATTGCTTGTCTATAGTTTTTATATCACCTTTTACGATTTCTACTCTCTCTTGTAAATCATTTAGTTTAACTGTTCTATTGGCCATTTCCCATACTTCTTCCTGTATTTCCACACCAACAATTTTTTCAGCTTCACTTTTTCCAGCTATAAGTACTGGTATTATTCCTGTTCCCGTGCCTAAATCTACAACTTTAGCTCTCTTTTTTACTTTAGCAAAATTAGCTAAAAGAACTGCATCTATTCCGAAACAAAATCCATTTTTGTCTTGTATAACTTTTAATCCTTTTAATTGTAAGTCATCTATTCTCTCAGTGTCTTTTAATTTTACTTCCATGTACTTCTCCTTTACAATAATAGTAGGGGAATTAAAAAATCCCCCTATACTTTAATCCTCTAATTTTTTAAGTTCTTTTAATGTAGCTATATCTATATCTAAATCTTTTCCTTTTCCACAACCTTCACATTTCTTAGGTGCTTGAAGTACTTTTATTTCATCCTTCATGCAAACTCTTATAGTTTTATCATTAAACTCTACCTTAGCTTGTTCTAATAAAGGGTTTGTCTCTATAACTCTACCTTTATTACCTTCTACTTTTACTATTGCTCCCACTGGTGGAACTTTTTCTATAGCTTCCACATAAACATCGTGCTCATATTTTAAACAACAGAAAAGTCTTCCGCATATTCCTGATATTTTAGTTGGATTTAATGATAAACTTTGATCTTTTGCCATCTTTATTGATACTGGTTGGAAGTCTCCTAGCCATGAAGAACAACAAAGGCTTCTTCCACAAGGTCCAAGTCCACCTATTGACTTAGCTTCATCTCTAACCCCAATTTGTCTTAACTCTATTCTTGTCTTGAATATCGCAGCCAAATCTTTAACTAATTCTCTAAAATCTATTCTTCCTTCTGCTGTGAAGTAAAAAATTAATTTATTTCTATCAAAAGTATATTCACAATCTATTAAATACATTGTAAGTTCGTGTTCTTTAATTTTTTGTAAGCATAGTTCAAAAGTTTCTTTGGCCTTTTCTTTATTTTCTTTATATATCTTAGTATCTTCTTCTGTAGCAATTCTTATGATGGGTTTTAATGGTGAAACTAAACTTTCTTCGTCTATTTCTTTCTTTCCAACAACAACTGTTCCGTATTCCAATCCTCTTGCAGTCTCAACTACAACATCCATATCCTTTTCTATTTCAAAATCAACTGGATCAAAGTAATATATTTTCCCTGCATTTTTAAATCTTACTCCTACAATATTTATCATTTAATCACCTCATATATATTCAAAGACATAACTTGTATACTTACATTAAAGTTACAATTACCTTTTATTTTTATCTTAGTATCTTCTATTATATCAATAATCTTAGATACCTGAGAATATGTAATTTTACTGCTCATATTTTGTATAAATACTATCTTATCAGCATTTATTATCATATTTTTATCTACATGCTCTTTGCAAATCATTATATCTCTAAAATAATTTATCATCATATCAAGCACAGCTATACTTTCACTCTTATACTTTTCCATCTTACTAGGTATATCGAGAATTTCAACCATATTCTTACTTAATATTGTTTCTATATAATTTTGAACGCTTTCTTTCATTTCATAAAAATCATTAGAACTAGATAATTCTAAAGCTTTTTTCATGCTACCTCTAGAAAATGCTGATAGAAGGTTTGCTCTATTTTCTTCTACTCCTTGACTAATTAAATAGTTTTTTACTTCAACAAAAGGAATTGGTGTAAATTTTACTACTTCACATCTAGATCTTATAGTTGGTAATAAACTTTCTTTATTATTAGTAACAAGAATAATTATAGCATATTCAGGTGGCTCTTCTAATGTTTTTAACAATGCATTTTGAGCTTCCACAGTCATTTTTTCTGATTTATCTATTATATAGATTTTGTATTTCTTATGCGGTTTAATTACAATATCTGATTGTAAATTTCTTATTTGAGCTATCTTTATACTATTACCATCAGGTTTTACTCTTATACAATCTGGGGCATTTTCAAGATGAGGTGTTTCAAGAAGTATCTTTGCCAATTCATTAGCAAAAGTTTCTTTTCCTATACCTTCAATTCCTTCAAACATATATGCATGATTTACTTTGCCCTTTTTTATAGAGTTCGTCATATACTTCTTAGCAAACTCTTGTCCTTTTATATTTTCAAAATACATATCTATTTTCTCCACAGAGTAATTTTTTATTTTTGTAGTAATTATCTTATATTATAACAAATAATTAACTTATT
>NZ_JANKBY010000159.1:0-8031 GCF_024621905.1 Terrisporobacter muris | reverse complement strand
AATAAATTAGGATATATTAGTATAGAAAAAAAGCCTTAAGGCGATTATCCACCTTAAGGCCTTTTTCTATTTAACAATATATATATCTATTGTTCTTTTACCCCAGCTATTACACTGAGATTCACTATTCATAAATATATCGATTTTATTACCTTTGATTCCTCCACCACAATCTTCTGCTATAAAATAATTACCAAACTGAGGTATATATACCTTAGTCCCATATGGTATTACATTTGGATCTACTGCTATAGTTCCCCATTTAGGAACTGTACCTGTAGACGTTATGCTATCACCACTATAAGCTGTAGCCGATACTATCATTTTCTTCCCTAAACTACTGTTCGCACTACTAGTCTTCTTACTAGCAGTTTTAACTTTTTTCTTTTCTTTTATCCCTTTTTTAATTATTTTATCCTTAGCCTTTTTTGTTGTATTCTCTTCTACTAAGGTTTTACTCACTAATTTACCATCTTTATATATAACTTCATATATAAGTTCTTTTGTACCATTTCTACCTTTTTGCGATACTTCAGTCTTTCCTTTTAATAAAGTTTTATCTTTTTTTATAACTGTATCATAAGGTATATCTTTTGTTTCAGTAATAGTCTTTTTTTCAACCTGTTTAACTTCTATTTTCATTCCATTTTTTAACGAAGTATCTAAGTCTTCACTAATTATGTCATTTGAATCGTAATCTATTTTATTTTCTTCGAGTACACCTTGTACGTCTGGTTGAAATGAATTAACTTCAATTTCCTGTCCGTCAACAACTAAAACAACTTCTTTGTTAAAGGCAATATAATTTGCTGTTACAATCCCCATAGATAATAGTCCCGATAGCATAATAGATTTTACTTTTCTATTTAGATAACTCAAACTATCTCCTCCTAAGTTTTATTTAACTTTAAATTATTCTTTCAAAGTTATTTTGTAACTAAATTGTAAACTATTTTTCACAGCTCGTCAACTTGACAAAAAATATAAAAAGTGCTTATCTAGTTTTTTCAACTATTTAAGCACTCTTTCATCAAAGTTCAACAATTAACAAAATTGTTACCTTTTATTTAAAATTATTTATATAACTCATATTTGTAATCTTTTATTCCATTAGCAAGACTATATACATTTTTAAATCCATCTAGTAGAAGAACTTTTCCTACTGTTATACTTTGATTTCCATTAACACAACATAGCAATATATCCTCATTTGTAATGCTTCTGATATATTCTAAATTATCATTTATCTCATTTGTAGGAATATTAATTGCATCGAATAAATGTCCTTCTAAGTAAAATTCTTCTTGCCTTAAATCTATTATTAATTGGAACTCTTTATTTTTTATCATTTTAATTATTTTTTTACTATTTAGTATATTAACTTTCATAATCAACACCTTACCTCCATATAAGATATTACTTTATATGATAAGATGTTACATAAAAGTATATTATTTTATATATTAGGTATTTGCCAATCAATAGGCTCCTTTCCTAATCTTATAAGTATGTCATTTATCTTAGAAAAATGTTTACATCCAAAGAATCCTCTATGAGCAGACAGTGGACTTGGATGAGGTGCTTCTAATATATAGTGTCTATTGCTGTCGATAAAAACTTTTTTCTTTCTAGCATTTCCTCCCCATAATACAAATATAACAGGGTCTTCTCTTTTATTTAATTTTTTAATTATTTCATCAGTAAAGATCTCCCATCCTTTATTTTGATGTGAGTTTGCTTCACCAGCTCTAACTGTAAGGGCTGTATTTAATAATAATACTCCTTGATTTGACCATGGAATTAAATAACCGTTATTAGGTATAAAGCATCCCAGGTCGTCTCTTAGCTCTTTATACATATTTAACAGCGATGGTGGGGTCTTAACTCCAGGTTGAACTGAAAAAGCCAATCCATGAGCTTGATTTTCCCCATGATACGGATCTTGTCCTAAAATCAATACCTTTGTATCCTTATAAGATGTATGTTTTAATGCTTCAAATATATTGTACATATTTGGATATATAATCTTACTTTTATATTCTTCAACAAGAAACTCTCTTAATTTTATGTAGTAATCCTTTTCAAATTCTTCTTTTAATAAATCATCCCAGTCATTTCCTAAATTAACCATTTTATCCTCCAAATCTTAATTAGATATAACATCTTCTTCATTTTCATTCTTATTATTATCATGTGTTGTTATTTTTATATGAATTTTATTCGGTAAACAAACTATACTTTCACTTGGTTTTGTTATAAATCCAGAGTTAACACATACTTTATCTGGACAGGATGCTTCTGTAATTTCAACTCCATGATCATGAATTTTAACGATATTATATCCTCCTTCACTTTTTATTTTAATTTCTTCATCATCATCAATACTATAAGTTTTATATAACTTATTATCAACATATATTTCTATATTTTCTCCTCTTTTAGTATTTAAAAAATAGTTAATACCAAAAGTAGTAACTATAACTAATAGAACTGCAAATATTAATATAAAGTCTTTTTTTTTCAACCTTTTACCTCCTAATCATAAATATTATTTGTAAATATTTATGATATAATTATAAATATCAAATTAAATATAACATAAAAAATTGGAGGAATCATTATGAATAAGAAAAAACTCCCAGTAATTATAGTTATTGTTATATTATTTTCTCTTTTTATGATAATTACAAATAAAAAAGAAGATAAATATTCAAGTACATATTATAATTTAGGAACTATAAATGAAATAACCTTATATGATATTACAAAAAAAGATGGAGATAGAATATTAAAAGAATGTGAAGCAATTTTAAAAGATATAGATAATAAAATGAGTTCTCAGATAACTTCCAGTGAAATATCTAAAATAAATAACAAGGCCGGAGATGCTTATGTAAAAGTATCTTCTGATACTTATTACGTTATAAAGGAATCTATAAACTTTTCTAGCCTGTCTAACGACACTTTCGACATTAGTGTAGGTCCTATAATTGATTTGTGGGCAATAGGCACAGAAAACGCAAAAATACCTGCTGAAAAAGAAATTAAAGATAAGCTATCTTTAGTTAATTACAAAGATATACTTTTAGATGACGATAATAACTCTGTAAAACTAGCTAAAAAAAATATGAAAATTGATTTAGGTGGTATTGCTAAAGGTTATGCCGCAGACAAAATATATGAATATTTAAAAGAAGAAAAATTAGAAAGAGCTTTAATAAACTTAGGTGGTAATATTTATGTTCTTGGAAACAAAGAAAACAATCAACCTTTCTCTATAGGAATTCAAGACCCAACTAAACCTCGTGGTAATTCCATTGGAAATGTTAAAGTTTCAAATAAATCTGTTGTTACGTCTGGAATTTATGAAAGATATTTAGAAAAAAATAATAAAATTTATCATCATATGCTGGATCCACACACTGGATACCCTTTTAACAATAATTTAAGTAGTGTTACTATTGTTTCTGATAAATCAATTATTTGCGACGCCTTATCTACTACAACCTTCGGTCTAGGTGTTGAAAATGGTCTAAATTTAGTTGAAAGTTTAGATGGTGTTGATGCTATTTTTATTACAAAGGATAAAAAAATATACCTAAGTAATAATTTGAAAAATAAATTCAATTTAACTGATAATAATTTTACTATTGTTAGTAAATAATAATCCTCATAAAAAATTTGCTTTGCTTGAACCAACTATCTTGTTCATATAAGCAAAGCAAAATTTTTACTTTACGCATATTAGATTTTTCATTTCTTCAAACTTTTTATCTCCTATTCCATTTACATTTTTAATTTCTTCAATAGATTTAAACTCTCCATTCTCACTTCTATGGTTTACTATTTTATTTGCTGTAGCTTCTCCTACTCCAGGTAGTTTATCAAGTTCTTCTATGGTAGCGGTATTTATATTTATTTGAGATGTTTTTGATGATTCAGCTTGATTAAAATTCCCCTCGCTTACAACCTCAGATGCGCTATCTTTAACTACCTCTCCTATTCTAGGGACTATATAATGCATTTCATCCTGTAATTTAATAGCCATATTTATACCATTTAAATCTGCTTTTTTAGTTGTTCCACCAACTTTTTCTACAGCTTTAGCAAGTCTATCGCCCTCATTTAAAGTCACTATTCCAGGTTTATTTACTGCACCACTAACATATACTGTTATTTTTTTATCAGTAATATTATTTTCTTCTTTTTTAATTTCTTGTTCTTCCATACTTTCATCTGATGATTTTTCTTCTTCTGTTAAAACATATATATCATCTTTAGATTCAAGTTTATCCTTGATAACTAGCCCTATTGGGCATATGAATAATATTAATATAAAAATAATTATTTTCTTCTTATTCACTATTTTTATCCCTCCTCAATTTAATTATTAACAAAAATATGATATACTAAAATACAAGATTAAAATTGGGAGGTTACCTATGAAAAAGTTTTTATCTTTTTTACTAGTATTTATTCTTTCTATAACAACTTTTTCAGGTCCAATTTCTGCATTTGCTGATAACAAGGATCTATCTATTTCTTCACCTAATTCAGTAGTATTAGACTACGAAACAGGTAAAGTACTTTACGAGAAGAATGGGAATAAAAAAATATATCCAGCATCAACAACAAAAATATGGACTGCTTATTTAGTTATAAAAAATGTAAAAAATTTGGATGATCCTGTTGAGATTCATAAGGATCCTTCTGTAGATGGTTCAAGTATGTATTTAGAAAAAGGGGAAATATTTACAGTTAGGGAATTATTACAAGGATTACTAATACATTCATCAAACGATGCTGCTGAAGTATTAGCTGAATATGTATCAAAATCTACGAAAACTTTTGCAGACTTAATGAACAAAGAAGCAAAGGCAATAGGAGCAAAAAATACTCATTTTAATAATCCTCATGGATTACCCGACAAAGAGCATTATACAACAGCTTATGATATGGCTTTAATGGCAAGGGAAGCTATGAGTAATGAGCTTATTAGAGAGATAGTTAGCACAAAATCAATAACGTTTGAAATGAATGATACACCTACTAGTAAACGTTTTATAAAAAGAACTTTCTTTAATACAAATAAGTTTTTAACTTCAACTGAAAAAATTCAATACAAAGGAAAGTCTGTAGATATAAAATACGATATAGTAGATGGAATAAAAACAGGTTATACTGATGATGCTGGAAGATGCTTATTGTCAAGTGCTGTGAAAAACGGTATGAGAGTTATCTCTGCAGTATTCAAAGATTTTGGTACAGATGTATATGTAGATTCTAGAACCCTTATAGATTATGCATTTGATAATTATTATAACCAAACAATAATCAACAAATCTGATTATACTAGGAGTAAAAGAGTTCTATTTACAAAAGAAAAAGAGCTACTTTATGAACCTGAATTCAACTATAAAATCGTTTTAGAAAAAGGTAGTAAGGCTTCTGAGAATTATACTGCTAAAGTTAATTTAGACTATAACCTCCCTGTTAAAAAAGGTGATAAAGTAGGTACTCTAGATGTATATAACGAAAAAACTTTAGAAAAAACTATAAATTTAGTGGCAAAAAATAACTTAAATAGTGTCTTTGGATTTATTACAGAAAACACTATTGTAAAATATTCACTTAAAGTTGCTTTAGCTTTAATTACTTTATTTATTATTTTTATAATTTCTAGAATAATAAAGAAAAGACAAATCAGAAAAAGAAAATCGAATACTTTCCGTAGAAAATAAAAAAATAAGATGGATAATCCATCTTATTTTTTATTTTAAATTTTTCTTTATACCTTTGTTTAATATATTTTCATAATCAATGAAGTCATATATTTCTTTATCAAAAACTTTTGAAAAACTATTTAATTCTTCTAGAGATAAATCTTCTATGGTTTTATTGTTATCTTCACAATAAATTACGATTTGCCCTACAATCCCATGAGCATCTCTAAAAGGTACATTTTTATTTACTAAGTAATCTGCTACCTCTGTAGCGTTTAAGAATCCACCTTTAACAGCTTTTTTCATATTATCTTCTTTAAGCTTTAATGTAGCTATCATTCTTTCCATTATTTGAAGACACATAGAAAGTGTATTTACACTATCAAAAAAACCTTCTTTGTCTTCTTGCATATCTTTATTATAAGCTAGCGGTAGTCCCTTCATAACAGTTAATAATGAAATTAAATTTCCATATACTCTTCCTGTTTTTCCTCTTATTAATTCTGCACCATCTGGATTTTTCTTTTGTGGCATTATTGAACTACCAGTAGAATATAAATCATCTAATTCAATAAATTTAAACTCTTGAGAGCTCCAAATTATTAGTTCTTCACTAAGTCTACTTAGATGCATCATTATTATAGAAAAGTCACTCATAAGCTCCAATAAATAATCTCTGTCGCTTACACCATCCATAAAATTATCCATAGGCTTTTTGAATCCTAATTTTTCACAAGTAACATTTCTATCAATATTATGAGTAGTTCCAGCCAAAGCCCCACATCCTAAAGGAGATTCATCTAAAATTTCCAAAGCATTATTTAATCTCTTACTATCTCTATCCAACATACTATAGTATGCCATAAGATGATGTTTAAAAGTAACTACTTGAGCTCTTTGCAAATGAGTATAACCTGGCATAATAATAGGATTATTATCCGCTACTTCCTTAAGAGTATCTTTTAGATTTTCCACATAAGAAATAATTTCTTTACACTTTTCCTTTGCAAATAATCTCATGTCTACAGCTACCTGATCATTTCTACTTCTTCCAGTATGTAGTTTTTTACCCACATCTCCTACTCTTTTAATTAAGTTAATCTCTATGAAACTATGAATATCTTCATAATTTCCAATAAGAGACAAGTTCCCATCTTCAATATCTTTTTCTATAGATTTCAAACCTTCAATTATTATTTTACCTTCTTCTTCAGTTAACAAATTAACTTTCACTTGCATATAAACATGGGCTAAACTTCCCTCAATATCTTTTTTGTATAAGATTGAATCAAAACCAAATGATTTATTAAATTCCTCCATTAACTTATTTTCTTCACTTCTAAAACGTCCTCCCCAAAGTTTCATTCATTTTCCCCCTTTAATACATGAAATTTCACATTAGTTTATATTTCTTATAATAGTATCATAAGTCTTATCTACGCACTAACAACTTTTTGTAAAACTAAACTATTAATAGCTTTTGCTACTCCACTCTCTCCATTTCTACTAGTAACATGATTAGCAATTTTTTTCACTTCTTCTTCTGCATTTCCCATTGCTACACCAGTTCCTGCAAATTCTATCATAGACAAATCATTGTAGTTATCTCCAAATGCTATAATACTTTCTCTATCTATTCCTAATAAATCCGATAGATACTCTATAGCCTTTCCTTTATGACTACCTTCGCTCATTATTTCTAAATTATTTTTCCATGATGATGTAATTTCTATTTTTTTTATGGATGTTAAATCAACTCTAGCTTGATCTAATAATTCTGTTTTTTCCATTTCCATAATATTAAACTTTAACACACTGCTATTTTTAATATCTTCTCTTAAATCTTTTTTAAATATTATTTCAGTCTTATCAGAGAAATTTTTTGCAATAAATTCTTTCATAAATATCATTTCTTCTTCAGTTTCATATTTTTGAAGTATTTTCTCATCTGTATAAATCTGATATCTAAGGTTATATTCTTCTATAATATCCATTATTTTCAAACATATATCTCTATCTATAAAATTTGAATATAAAACTTTATTTGTGATTGGATGCTTAATTATAGATCCATTAGAGGATATTATAGGCATTACATCCTCTAGAAAGTTTACATGATCTTTAGCTGAGTCATGAAATCTTCCTGTTGCAAAAACTACTTTAATCCCCATTTTTTCTGCTTCTTTCAAAGCATTCTTATTTTCATCTGTAATTTGATGATTTTCTCCTAAAACAGTTCCATCCATATCTGTCACTATTAATTTATAATTCTTCATAATAACTTTACCTCTTTTTTATTTAGTTATGT
>NZ_JANKBY010000158.1:0-8054 GCF_024621905.1 Terrisporobacter muris | reverse complement strand
ATCTATGAATATTTTTATTTTTAAGATACAATGTTAACTTTTAAGTAAGAGATTTTTTACATATTCCAATTAAAGTATTTTCAAAATTAATATTATCTTCATTCGATCTTTTCTTAGGACCTTTAACTCTTCCACCACTTTTTCTAATTTTCTTAGATATATGCCTGCTATAAAGTAACCTATCAATGTTATCATTTGTATAAATTAAACCATTTTGATTTATAACATAATAAGCCTTATTTATTGCCATTGCTGCTAAACCATAATCTTGAGTTATAACAATATCATCTTTTTTAACAAGATTTATAAGTGCAAAATCAACAGAATCTGCTCCTTTTGAAAATATCATTGTTTTTGCTCCTTCTTTGTTAAAAATGTGTGCCGTATCACACATTATAATTACATCTATATTAAATTTTTTTGCTATATTTATAGTTAAATCTATTACTGGACATCCATCCCCATCAATTAATATTTTCATATTCTCTCCTATTTTTAATCTTCGTCGTCATCGTCGTCTTCGTCGTCTTCGTCGTCTTCGTCATCATCAGATTCATTTTCAGTTCTATCTTCTAACTCATCTTGTAGCTCATCCATAACTTCTTCGTTTAGGTAAACATTATCTTTACCATCTGCTCCTAAAAGAGACATAATTTCATCTACAGACATATGCTCTATAGTATCTTCTAGAGTATCTTCATCTAAATCACATAGTGCTTCATATCTACCAAGACTGACACCTTTTTCCCTCGCAAGAGCTATATCTTCTTCTGTTCCTTTTAGATAAACAAATTTTGTATTATTTAATCCTTTGCTAACTGTATCTTTTACTTCATTTTCATACTTATCATTACTAATTTTATCAATAAATGTAAATCCTACTATTCCCTCCTTACTATCACTATAATTTTTACTTAAATATGTTTCTAGTATCTTAATTCCTTCTTCCAAAGTCTTACCTTTTAATTCTTCTAAATTTATTGTCTTTCCATCATCGTTAATCCCATAAACATTAACTATATTTTTATTTTTATCTAATTCAAATTCAATACTTGGGTTAACATCTATAGACATCAGTGCATAAACACCACCACTATTATTATTTTTTACCATAGGTACTACTAATAATACTAACATGGCTGCAATAGTTAAAATAGGTATGATTTTATTTTTCATGGTATTTCTACTTTTAGTTAATTCGTATAAATCCTCTTCTAAGAAAATTATCGTGTCTCCTACTTCCATGTTTTCCTTATTTTTAATCCTAATAACAGTAGAGTCGTCTTTTAGAACTAAAGAATACTTTTCTTTTATTTCAAGTATAATTCCTTTATTGTACATAATTCAACCTACCTTTTTATCCATAATTTTAAATTTCTGTAGTTTTTATCAAATATTATAATTACAGTAATTATAAACTTTTTGCTACCTTTAATTATTTTTTCTGTTACATTAAATTGAAGTGAAATTCTTTTTATTGGTAACCTCTTTTTTTCATACATAAAATCTAATAAAGGCTTCTCTTTGCTAACCTTTTCAGATAAGTTTATAGCATTTTCTCTTGTTTTTTTATGTTTTGGAGCATCCTCAACCAAATCTTCAAAATCAAAATTAAATTCTTTTATATGTAACTTTAAACTTTCTATTTCATCTTTTAATTGATTTTTATCTTCTATGGGATTTATAAATTCTTCACTAAATTCTATGCCTTCTTCTTTTAGACTTTCCAAGGATGGATCTAAACGATGCTTGTTTTCTTTTAATAAATAGTTTTTTATCCTACTACTTATTACTAGGTTGGCAAATGGTAAAAATGGACCTTTATCTTCACTATGTTTTTTCATAGCTTCATGAAATGCCAATAATCCTATACTGAATTCTTCATCATTTTCTATAGAAACATACCTCTTTGTCACCTTACTTATTGATTTAATAATAAAAGGCAAATGTTCTTCAATAAATTCATTCTCAAATTGATAATTGCTTCTTTTTAAATTCATTTACGTTCCTTTCCTTATAATTTATATTTACTACTATATGATAATTAAAATTGTAATCTTAGCTTTAGTCATTAAAAAATCCAACTTCAATTCCTTTTATATTATATAATACAATTAATCTTTAAGATTTAGGTACTTTTTCCCTTTTTATCAGAATATTCTATATGTAAAATAAAAAATTTGACTTGTTCAATTAACAAAGTTATAAATAAAAAAAGAGATTCTAAAATCTCTTTTACACTATATTATATAAATTTTCATATTTTTGAGGTTTCATTCTTTCATCTTTATTAATGGAATCTATATTTTCCATATCTTCCTTCTCTATTTCAAAATCAAATATATCTATATTTTCTTTAATTCTTTTAGGATGACTTGTTTTTGGTATTGCAATAACATTGTTTTGTAAATGCCACCTTAGTATTATTTGTGCTTCACTTTTATCGTATTTTTGCGCTAAATTTTTAATTATAGAGTTGGATGATAGCTGTCCTCTCATTATAGGACTCCATGCTTGAACTACAATATTATGCCTTTTACAAACTTTTAATAACTCTTTTTCTGAACGATTAGGATGTATTTCTACTTGATTTACCATAGGGTTGATTTCCGAAAAGCCTATAATTTCTTCTAATTGTTTCACTGTACAATTACAAACCCCTATTGCTCTAACCTTCTTCTCTCTATATAAATTTTCAATAGCCCTCCAAGTTTCTTTAATATTTTCTGTTGGCCAATGAACCAAATATAAATCTATGTAATCTAATCCTAGCTTTTCTAAAGATTTATTAAAAGCTTTTGTTGTATTTTCATATCCTTCATCATTAACCCATACCTTCGTAGTTACAAATAATTCTTCTCTAGGTAGTCCAGATTCTCGAATCCCTTTACCCACACCTTCTTCATTATTATAAAATGATGCTGTATCTATACTTCTATACCCTGCATTAATAGCTTCTTTTACAATATTACATGCCTCATCATTTTCATTTTGTAGTTTATATGTTCCAAAACCTATAATAGGAATTTTTACACCATTAGATAATTGTATAATTTTTCTTTCCATTTCTCTTTTAACCTCCACTAAGATTCCCTTCATTTACCCACAATCTTTATAATATATTATTTATTGTAAGCCATCAACTATATTAATATAACCAAAAACACCTTAAATATAAATAATATATTCAAGGTGTTTTAATTTTCATTCTATAATTATTTTTTACATAGCTTCTTTATCTGCAAATTGTGAATTATATAAATTTGCGTAGAATCCATCTTTTGCTAATAATTCTTCATGGTTTCCTTGTTCTATAATATCACCATCATTAATAACTAGTATTAAATCAGCATTTTTTATTGTAGATAATCTATGAGCAATTACAAAACTAGTTCTTCCTTCCATTAAATTATCCATAGCTTTTTGAATTAAAAGTTCAGTTCTTGTATCAACAGAACTTGTAGCTTCATCTAATATTAATATCTTAGGATCTGCTAATATTGCACGAGCTATAGTTAATAATTGTTTTTGTCCTTGTGATATATTACTTGATTCTTCATTCAATAACATATTATATCCATCTGGTAAAGTTTTTATAAAATGATGAACATGAGCTGCTTTCGCTGCATTTATTACTTCATCATCACTAGCATTTAATCTAGCATATCTAATATTTTCTTTTATTGAACCACTAAATAACCAAGTATCTTGAAGAACCATTCCAAATAATTCTCTAAGTTCTCCTCTATTGAAATCTTTAACATTGTGACCATCCACAAGAATAGCTCCAGAGTTTACATCGTAGAATCTCATTAATAATTTTATCATAGTTGATTTACCTGCACCTGTAGGTCCAACTAGTGCAACTTTTTGTCCTGGTTTTACATGAGCTGTAAAGTCTTTAATTATTGTTCTATCTTTATCATATCCAAACTTAACATTTTCAAAATCAATTTTGCCTTCTAATCCCTTTATACTTACAGGATTTTCTACTGTTACATCTTCTTCCTCTTCATTTAGGAATTCGAATACTCTCTCAGCTGCAGCTGCAGTAGATTGTAATTGATTTGATATTTGAGCCATTTGTGATATTGGTTGATTAAAACTTCTTACATATTGAATAAATGATTGTATATCACCTACTTCAATTTTATTTTTTATAACTAAATATCCGCCAAGTATTGAAACAACTACATAACTTAAGTTCCCAACAAACATCATTATAGGTTGCATTGTACTTGATAAAAATTGAGATTTCCATGCTGAGTCATATAATTTATTATTAACTTTATTAAATTCTTTTATAGATTCTTCTTCTCCATTGAAAGCTTGAACTACTGTATGACCACCATATAATTCTTCTACCTGCCCATTAACTTGACCTAAATACTCTTGTTGACTTTTAAAGTATTTTTGAGATCTTTTAATAACAAAGGAAATTATAAATAATGATATTGGTATAACTACTAATGCACTAATTGTCATAAGTACACTTATAGATAACATCATTATTAATACACCTACTAAAGTGGTAATAGATGTTATTATTTGTGTTAAACTTTGATTTAAACTCATCGACAATGTATCTATATCATTTGTGAATCTTGATAATACTTCTCCATGAGTTTTTTTGTCAAAATATTTCATAGGTAATCTATTTATTTTTTTAACTAATTCATCTCTAAGATTATACGCTACCTTTTGAGAAATACCACTCATTACATATCCCTGTATAAATGAGAATATCGCACTTACAACATATAATATAACTAAAGTTATTAATATTCTTTTTATAACTTCAAAATCTATGCCAGTACCTTCTCCAGATACTTTGCTTACTAATCCATTAAATATTTCTGTTGTAGCTTTACCTAATATTTTAGGACCTATTACAGAGAATGTAACACTACCTATGGCAAATATAAATACTATTATTATAGATAATTTATATTTAGCTAAATAAGAGATTAGTGTTCTCATTGTTCCTTTAAAATCTTTTGCTTTTTCTGCAGGGCCTCTCATTCCATGGCCTCCACCCATAGGTCCTCTCGCTCTTCTTGGTCTATTTCCTTCTCTACTCATTTTCTAACTCCTCCTTTGAAAGTTGTGACAATGCTATTTCTTTATAGATTTCACAATTTTTTAGAAGTTCTTTATGTTTACCTATTCCAACCACTTTTCCTTCATCTAATACTACGATTTGATCTGCATCCAAAATAGTACTAATTCTTTGGGCTACTATTAATACTGTACTTTCTTTAGTTTCTGTTTTTAATGCTTTACGAAGTTTCGCATCTGTTTTAAAATCTAGAGCAGAGAAACTATCATCAAATATAAATATTTCTGGTTCTTTTGCTATTGCTCTGGCAATAGATAGTCTTTGTTTCTGACCACCTGATACATTTGAACCTCCTTGTGATATTTCAGAATCAAACTTATCTTCTTTATCATTTATGAAGTCTATTGATTGAGCTATTTTTGCTGCTTTTATTATATCTTCTTCTGTAGCATCCTTTTTACCATATCTTAAGTTAGAATCTATAGTTCCAGAGAATAACACTCCCTTTTGCGGAACATAACCAATTTTTTCTCTTAAATCATGAAGTGAAACATTTTTGATATTAATACCATTTACCTTAATTTCACCTTCCGTTACATCGTGGAATCTTGGTATTAAATTAATAAGTGTAGATTTTCCACTTCCTGTACTTCCAATGAATGCTGTAGTTTTTCCTGGTTCAGCAGTAAAGTTAATATCATGTAGTATATCTTCATCTGCATCTGGATACTTAAATGAAACATTATTAAATTCAACTAAACCTTTTTTATTATTATCAAAAGATTTAGGATTTTTATCTTCTTTAATTACTATATCCTTTTCTAGCACTTCATTTATACGATTAGCTGATACTGCTGCTCTTGGTATCATAACTGAAATCATTGATATCATTAAGAATGACATTACTATTTGCATTGTATATTGAATAAATGCCATCATATCTCCAACTTGCATTGCTCCAGTATCAATGTTTTTTGCACCTACCCAAACTATTAATACCGATATAACATTCATAACAAGCATCATAGCTGGCATCATACAAGACATCATTCTGTTAACAAACATATTTACTTTAGTTAAATCTTTATTAACTCCGTCAAATCTATTTTCTTCAAATCTTTGTGTACTAAATGCACGTATAACAGGAAGTCCTGTTAAAATTTCTCTTGTTACTAAGTTTAATTTATCTACTAAATTTTGTAATAGCTTAAATCTAGGCATTACTGTTGTAAATAATATACCTACAATTACTACAACACCTAAAACAGCTACACCTATAATCCATGTCATTGATGTATTTGTACTCAATGCTTTGTATATACCACCAAGTGCCATAAATGGTGCAAAGAATACCATCCTTAGCATCATTACAGTCATTTGTTGAATTTGTTGTATATCGTTTGTGCTACGTGTTATAAGCGATGCTGTAGAAAACTCCGTCATCTCTTTGCTTGAAAATCTCATTACTTTTTCAAAAGTTTTAGATCTTAACGTACGACCTAAAGATGCCCCTACTCTTGATGCTAAAAATCCTACTGTAATAGCTGCTATCATACTTAGTACAGTTATTCCAATCATTTTTGCTCCTGTAGTAAGTATATATGTTGTTTGCATATTGTCAGTGTCTATACCAATTTCATTGTACTCATTCTTAACAAAAGATACAGCCCCTTGACTAATCATTGCATCTGGTAAATCAACTAACTGCTTATCAATTTCTTTAATTATGCCATCTCTTTGATCTTTTGACATTGACTCTAATATTGTAAACATATCCATATTTTCTAAATCTATATTCATTGAAGGATTTGTCATATTTCCTTGTGACATATTTTGTGATCTCATATTTTCAGTCATGTTCTTTTTCATTTGTTCTTGAATTATTTTACTTGATTCATCATCACTGTCTAATCCATATACAATTAATTCTGGTTTTCCAAGTATTTTATCAAGTTTTAATATAGTCTCTTCTTTATTTGTGTTTAATAAATATATATCTTCTTTATCTAATGCTGGATAAGATTCTTTATATTTATTAAATTCATAGCTACTCAAAGACTCTTTATTTAATAATTTATAATTATCTAATACTACATCTTTATTTTTATCATTCATAAAAATAAAAAGTTTATCCATTTCAGTTTTTCTTATTACCTCAGGAACAGAATTCTCTATTCCGCCTTGTTGTATACCTATATTAATAATATTTGAAGTATAAGTAGGTAAAGATAGTTCACATGTTGCTTGGCCTGCTAAAAGTAATATAATTATAAAAATTATAAAACTCGAATTTTTTAAATGCTTAAATATTTTTAACATCTTTTCTCCCTTTCTTCATTTTTGTGATTTTATTTCTCAGATTGTAATTCTTCTATAACATCATAAAGTTTTCCAAATAGACGTATCAAGTTATCTGTATCTTCTTCACCCATTTTTTCAACTACCCTGCAAGTAAAGTTTTCAAATTTTCTATTTTGATCTTTTAAAAACTCTTCACCTTCCTCCGTTAATTTCACATACACGACTCTTCTGTCACTTTTGTTAGAAGTCCTATAAATATATCCTTTTTCCTCCATAACATTCAACATTTTCGATGTGGCTGGCTTTGTAATACACAAATATTTTGTTAATTCAGAAGTCTTCATCCCATAATAATTTTCATCTTCTTTATTGCTTAAACAATTACTATAAATAATCTTCATTGTCATAAGCATTCCTGGGTGAAACTCTTGTGATTTTTTATATTTATGAGCTAGCTTTTTTATTTTTGTTATAGAATCTAAAAACTCTTTAGATTTTTTTTGTAGCATACTCATTTCTTTCATCCCTTTCAGTTCATTTTAGTTTCCAAAGAAAATAGTTAACTAAGGCAACTATTATTGTAGGAAACTTTTTTTCTTTAGTCAAGTTAAATTTTAAATTGTTAATTGAGTAACACTTCCTCTGTTAAAATTTACTATTATTTCATTATTATTTACATTTACTATGTATAAAT
>NZ_JANKBY010000157.1:0-8121 GCF_024621905.1 Terrisporobacter muris | reverse complement strand
TATACAAAATTGCAAAAGAGAGGGAGCAATTAAAGACTGATTTTATAGTAAATATGAGTCATGAGCTGAGAACACCATTAAACATAATAAGAAGTGCATCAACTCTATTGGAATTAAAGGCTAATAAAAATGAACAAGTAGAAAAAGAATATATATTAGATAAAGTAGAGCGAATTAATCAAAATTCGGATAGATTAATTAGACTTATAAATAATTTAATAGATATTACAAAGTTCGATTCTGGTTTTTATGAATGTAAATGTAAAAATGAAAATATAGTTTATGTTGTGGAAGATATAGTATTTGCAACTGTTGACTATGCTAATGAGAAAAATATAGAATTAATATTTGATACGGACTCAGAGGAAATAATAACTTTCATAGATAAAGAAAAAATAGAAAGAGTTATTTTAAATTTACTTTCTAATGCCATAAAATTCACCAATGAAAATGGTAAAATAGAAGTTCATATAAAACATGATGATAAATTTGTTTATATCAGCATCAAAGATAATGGAATAGGAATACCAAAGGAAAAAGTAAATCAGATATTCCACAGGTTCTATCAAGTAGATTCAATTTTATCTAGAAAAAATGAAGGAAGTGGAATAGGCCTTTGTATAGTAGATGAGATAATAAAAATGCATGGTGGCAAGGTAAATATTGATAGCGAAGAAAACAAAGGAACTACCTTTGAAATAATTCTAAACCTTGAACGAGATAATTCAATGGATGATGATCACATGGAAGATAAAACTGATAGAAATATTAAAGACGTGGTAAAAGTGGAAATGGCAAATATATAATAATAAAGCTACTAAATTTGTATGAAGATACTTATTTAGTAGCTTATTTTAATGCTTAAATCAGGAATTTTTTGTCAAGTGAGAAAGGGATATATATTTAGTATTTTTTATATGATTTGAATAGAAAAATATGAGCAAAATGAGATTAATTTGTTATAAATTATAAAAATATGTAGGAATATTGTTGAAAAAATTTCATATTGATATACTATGTAAATTAGGGGTAATCATAATTGATATCCCTAATTTATGTTTTGACCTCAAGTTAAGATAAGGTAATATTTTGGGTGATAGTAAAAATAAGACCTATGAATCCATTGAAATAGAGAGGTTAATGAAGATGATTGATCCTTTATATAACATATAAGGGGAAATGGGGGAAGCAAAATTATGGATGAAAGAATGGATAAACGCTTATTGATAGTTTTATCAGGGATTTTAATGAGTAGAGCTTTAGCAACAAGTGTACCTTCTTATGCTGAAAACAATGAGGAAATAGAACCTGAGTTATCAATGCATAATCTAAATGAAATAAATACTATAAAGACAGGAAAAGTTACAACAAGTTCATTAAATGTAAGAGCGAATGCTTCTACTAATAGTTCTAAGATTGGTTCATTGAAAAAAGGAGCAATTGTTGAGATAGAAAATATATCATCTAATGGATGGTACAAAATTAAATATAAAAAGGTTATGGATACATAAGTGGATCATACGTAGTAGATGCAAGTTCTGATGGTGAATCAGATAGAGTTTATAAAAATCCACCAGGATATATTCAATTAAAAGATAAAATAAGTGTAAGTGGAGCAGGAAAAAACCTAGTTAGAGGAACAATGGGCCTTAGAGTTGCGAAGGTTCAAAGAAAACTAGGCATGGGACATGTATGGGAAATCGTAGGACCAACTACAATATCAAAGGTCATGGCTTTCCAAAAGACAAAGGGTCTAAAAGTAACAGGTGTAGTTGACCTTACTACGTGGAAAAAATGGGATTTAGTGAGTCTTCTTGGTATACATTGGATTCATATGTAACGCCAGTTAAGACAAACTCAAAGTCAACAAGATCAGATCTCGTTGAACAAATGATAAGGACTGCAGAAAGTTATTTAGGTACAGAATACGTAGTTGGTGCTGTTGGTGTTCCAGGAAGTGGAGTTGATTGTAGTGGTTTAGTTATGCAAGCCATGTATTCCATAGGAATTGACCCAGCTCCAGTAAGTGTAACTCGTCACACTCAACCAGGATATGAGTATGAGTCTAGAAACCTTTGGAATCTTCCAACATTAAAAACAGTTCAAAAGCCACAAAGAGGAGATTTAGTATTTTATAAAAATAGTGCAGGAACGGTAATTCATGTGGCTATATATTTAGGCAATAATAGGGAAATAGAGGCTTGGCCAGAAAAAGTTGTAAATTGGCCGTTAATACATCCAGAAAGACCGTTAATAAAGGGTTATAAAAGAGTTCTAGGTTAATAAGTTAATAAATAGTTAGTTTAATATAAAATGGATATACTCCTTTCATGGCATATGGTTTTAATAATAAAACTGTTGTTATGAAAGGAGTATTTTTTTTAGAAATACAAGTGATGTATGAAAAATGAATATACTCTATTAAAAATACACGGTACAAACAAGATTATATTCTATGTTATAATATTTTTTAGAAGGTTAAAAATGACAAAAATGTGAGGGGAAAATTATGGATATATTTCAAATATTAAATATAGACAAAACAAAAGACAAAGATATTATAAAAAGAGCTTATTTAACCAAGCTTCAAAATACCAATCCAGAGGACAAACCAGAAGAGTTTATGCAACTAAGACTTGCTTATGAGAAAGCTTTAGAATACGCAAATTCACAAGATGAAATCATTAATGAAAAAGATAATTTAAATAGTAAGAAAAGTGAAATAGATATATGGATGGAAAAAGTAGAAGAAGTATATAAAAATTTCAAATCAAGAAATGACCTAGATAAATGGGAAGAACTTTTAAAAGATGATATATGCCAAAATTTAGATTCCAAAATAGAAGTCAGAGACTCTCTTTTAGAGTTTCTTATGGAAAATTACTTTATACCATCCACACTAGTAAGATTTTTAAATAAAGAATTTGATTTTATGGACAATTTAGATGATTTATATGAGAAATTCCCAAAAGCATTTATAGATAATGTAATTATATACAAAATGAGTAATGATGAATTTCCACTATATTCACTATTTGATTTAAAAGATAATCTAGATTATGATGAATTTTTGATAAAGTTTTATGAACTTAGAGATTTATATAGTGAAAGAGAATATACTTCAGCTTTAAAGCTTTATGATGAAATAAAATCTCTAAATATTTATCATCCAGAATTACAGAAAAAACTAGCGCAAATTTATTACTCAATGGATGAGTATGATAAATGTTTAGAAGTAATAGATAAAATGGATATAAAATATGTAGAAATGCTAGAAATAAATTTACTTAAAGCCATGGCACTTGTGGGTAAAGGAAATCATAAAGAGGCTAAAGAGTATTATTATGAAATTTTGCAAAAAAATCCAGTAAATTCTAGAGCAATAGAAGGACTTACATATATTTATCAAGAAGAAGGCAGATTTTTAGAAGCTAAAGCATTAATATATGGTCTATATTTCAATGGATATTCAGATTATTATATAGATGATATTTTTGATAATATAAATAAAAAAATCATAGAGAAATATGAAGAAAATGAAGATGAAAATTACAATAAAAATGAATTAATCGAAATTGCATGGGCTTATAATGATGATAATAATTTTGAAAAAGCCCTTCAAATATTAAACTCCATAGAAATAGATGAATCAATTGAAGATATGTATTATGCATTAATGACTAGAATTTACTCAAATTTAGATAAATACAATGAAGCTTTTGATTACATAGAAAGATGGAAAAAATCAATTGAAAATGTAAAAGAAAATGAAATTACAGATTTTAATAGAAAATATAAATGTTTAAGCCAAGTTTATAAATCAAAATCATGTTGTTATTATAATTTAAAGAAAAAAGAATTAGCTCTTGAAAATATAAATAAATCCTTGGAAATTCTGCCTACAGATATTAATGCTTTAATGCCAAAAATATATATACTTTATAGTCAAAGAAAGTTCCAAGAAGTAATTGACTTATGTGATGAAGTTCTAAAGTTATCACCTGAAAATTTAGCCGTATATAGATCAAAAGCAAATGCCCTATACGATATGAATTATTACTCTGATGCATTTGATATATGTGATGAAATGTTGGAAATAGATAGATATCAAATATTCCCACATATTTGCAAAGCAAGAATTTTAATAGAAGTTGAAGAAATAGATGATGCAAAGGAAATTATAGATTTTCTTCAAGAAGAAGAGGTTGAATCTGAATCAATAAACTTACTAAAAGGACTTATATCTTATTATGAAGATGATGCAGAAACTGCAAAAGATATACTTGAGAAAGTAATAGAAAAAATGGAAGAAAATGAAGATACATATGTGGAATTTGATGAAGATGCTTATTTATATTATATAAAATCTACTTATAAAGATAAAACGCCACAGGAAATAATAGAACTTGCTAATAAAGGATTAGAATATGACAGCAAAAACACAGAGCTTATGTATTATAAAGCTTGGTATTTAGCTGAAGATGATAAATTAGACGAAGCTCAAAGTATTTACGAAGAACTAAATATTATAGATGAGGGTAACTCATATGCAAACACTCAACTAGGTCATATTCATAGAGAAAAGAAAGAGTATGACAAGGCATTGGAATATTATACTAAACAAATAGAACTAGAAGATGACGACGAAGACTATTTTCCTAGAATAGCTTTGAATATGAAGTTATATAATTTAGACAGTGTATATGAAGACTTAAAATATTTAGAAAGTGTCATGCCACAAAGTGTAAGGGTTTATGATAATCTTGGAATATACTACAGTATCCTTGATAAAAATGAAGAAGCATTAAAATATTATTTGAAAGCTAAAACAATTGAAGATAGTAATGAAGAAAATGAAGTTGTATATTTAAATTATAGATTAGCAACTGTATATAGAAAGCTTGGAATGTATGAAGAAGCTATCAAATGTTATGAAGAAGATTATGCGGATGATGAGGATGAAGATACTTTATTTGAAATTTACAATGTATATATGGACATGGGGGATTTCAAAAGAGGTGAAGAACAGTTAAAGAAATATTTAAAAGCAATAAATAAATCAAAATTCAGTGTGGAATATAGATATAGGATGGCAATGATGTTTTGGCAATCTGGAAGATTATCTGAAGCAAAAAAATATTTCTCACTAATAATTAATTGTGATGATAGTCAAATAAATAGAGACAAAGGTAGACTTTATTATTATATGAATAACTTAAATAGAGCTATACTTTCCATAGAAAAAGGACTTGGCATAAATGAAGTGGAAGTTGAAGTAGATGAAGAAGAGCCAGATATAAATGCTTATATGCATGCAGCTAGAATATATAATGAGTTAGATTGTAAAGAAGAAGCCATTGAATATGCTAATACAGTATTAAATTTAATACCGAAAGATTTAGATTATAAAAAAGATGAACTTCCTATGAATTATAAATATGCAGGTGATGCTTATGCAATTTTAGGAGATTTAGATAAAGCTGAAGAATATCTAAAAAAAGCTTTGAACTCACCTACATGTATGTATTGTAACAAGAGAAAATGTACAGATGCTATCGCAGGGTTAATTTATTTAGAAATTTTAAAAGAAAATATAGATAAAGCCAAAGAGTACTTAGAAGAAGGAAAAAAAATAGATCCTTCAGATGAAGACATAATTGGTTTTGGAGAAATACTTGGTTGTTAAGAGGAGAAAAAATGATAATAGGAATAGATTTGGGAACAACAAATAGTTTAGTAAGCTATTTTCATGAAGGAGAAACAAAAATAATACCAAATAGGCTGGGAGATAATCTTACTCCTTCCGTTGTTAGTATAGATGAAAATAATAATATATATGTGGGGGAAAATAGCAAAAGAAAGAAAAATATTATATCCTCATATGACGGTAGATGTATTTAAAAGAAGTATGGGTACAAATAAAGAATTTGTACTTAATGATAAAAAATTCAAAGCAGAAGAACTATCTTCTTTTGTATTAAAGTATCTAAAAGAAGATGCACAGTTTCATTTAGGACAAAAAGTAGAAGAAGCCATTATAAGTGTGCCAGCATATTTTAATGATGACCAAAGAAAAGCAACAAAAAAAGCAGGAGAACTGGCAGGTCTAAAGGTAAATAGAATTATTAGTGAACCTACAGCAGCAGCCATTGCTTATGGTATAGATAAAAGAGATGATAATACTAGATTTTTAGTATTTGATTTAGGTGGAGGGACTTTTGATATATCCATACTAGAGATGTATGGTAGCATAATGGAAGTTAGAGCAGTAGCCGGAGATAACTACATAGGTGGAGAAGATTTCACAGAAATACTTTATAAAATGTTTTTAGAACAAGTAAATTTGAAAGAAGAAGACTTAAGTACAAAGAATTTATCTCATATAAAAAAGCAATGTGAAATAGCTAAGATGGAATTTAGTTCAAAGAAAGTTGTACAAATAAAATGCAAGGTGGAAGATAAAATTTACGAAACAAGCATAAACATGGATGACTATGAAAAATCTTGTGAACTTATTTTATCAAAACTTAAGAAGCCTATAGAAAAAAGTTTGAAAGATGCAAAAATTAAATTAAATCAAATAGATGAAATAATATTAATAGGAGGAGCAACAAAACTTCCTATTATAAGAAAGTTTGTAGGTAAAATATTTGGTAGGCTACCAAACACAAGCATAAATCCAGATGAAGCTGTTGCCATGGGAGCAGCTATTCAAGGAGCCATGAAAGAAAGAAATAAATCAATAAAAGAAGTAATACTTACAGATGTGTGCCCTTTTTCACTGGGAACAGAAGTAGTGATGAATTCATCAAATAATAGATACAACGAGACTTATTTCTGTCCTATAATAGAAAGGAACACAACAATACCAGTAAGTAGAACTGAGACATTTTATACAGCTTACGATAATCAAAGCAAGTTAATAATTGAGATACTTCAAGGAGAGAGTAGATTTGTAAAAAACAACTTAAAATTAGGACAACTAACTGTAAGTGTGCCTAGAGGAAAAGCCGGTGATCAGTCCATAGATGTAACTTATACATACGATATAAACTCTTTATTAGAAGTAATAGTGAAAGTAAACTCAACTGGAGAGAAGAAAAGAGTTATAATTCAAAAACAAGAAAACAAAATAAGTGAAGAAGAAGCTAATGCTAGATTTGAAGAGCTAAGTTATTTAAAAATTCACCCTAGAGAAGATGAAAAAAATAAAGAAGTACTTTTTAGGGGCGAGAGAATGTATGAAGAAAGTATGGGAGAAGATAGACAGGTAATTAACTCAGCATTGATAGAGTTTGAAAATATCCTTAATAAACAGGATAAGATTGAAATTGAAAATGCAAGAGAGAAGTTAAATAATTTATTAAATGATATAGAGTTTGATCAGCTATATTAATTGTATATAAGAAAAATATAATTTGAATTTTAAAGGGTGTATCAAAAAATGATACACCCTTTATACATATACTTACTCATATTTTCCTTAAAATTTAATTATTAACAAGAAACTTTTCAATTTGATAAAAACTAGTATATAATTAATATGTAGGGGTGTTAAAGTATGAGCTTATTTAACTACAGAGGGGAGAATACTATGAGGCAGATTAAAATTATAAAAAAAGACAAGCTTTCAAGTAGCAAGTGGTCAGGTGGAACAACTACTCAGCTTTATATTTATCCAGAAAATGAACTTTATGAAAATAGAAATTTTACATTTAGAATTAGCTCAGCAAAAGTTGATTTGGAAGAATCTACTTTTACAAAATTACCAAATATAAAAAGAAGAATAATGATACTTGATGGAAAACTTAAATTAATCCATGAAAACCACCATAGTGTAACTCTTGAAAAGTTCCAACAAGATACTTTTTATGGAGACTGGAATACTAAGAGCTATGGAAAAGTAACTGATTTTAACTTAATGTTAAATGATAATGCAGATGGATTTATAGAATATATTAATCTAGAAAATGAAAAAATTATTAATCCTTATAAAAATGATAAGTACAATAATACAACAGAAGTTTTTTATTGTGTAAGAGGAAAAATAAATATAAGCATAAATAATGAAAGAGAGCAATTGGAAGCTGGTGACGTAGCTATAATAAAAAATATCTATAA
>NZ_JANKBY010000156.1:0-8141 GCF_024621905.1 Terrisporobacter muris | reverse complement strand
TCATTTAAGCATTTTTCTTCTAATCTACTTATTCTCATTATCTTCCTCCAACTATTATGAAATTACCTATCATAATAGTAAAAGATATAGATGTAAATTGCATTAATTAAGAAAATTCACTTATAAATTATATTTTTCTCAAATCTACTTGTGCAAGTTGATACATTTTATATATTAAATTTTACTTACATAACATTATAAATTAATAATAAAGGAGCCTAAGGTTTATTAGACTCCTTTATTATTAATTTATTTTAATCTCCCCCTACTTTCCCTTCAACAAATGCCTCATCTGAGCATAAGAAAGATCATACTTCTTCCTAATCATCTCGCCATTCTTCCCATTGTATTCCTTCACAATCTTCCTATTCCTATCATAAATCATCAAATTCTTATACATAGGTATATACAAATTAGCCCCTCCATAAAATCTGGCAACCTCTACAAACTTGTCCATACCAATAATATCAATCAAATTATGCAAACTTACAGGAACATCCTCTTTATATATTTCCATACTTTCACTCCTTTATATAAATAAATTTTTAATATTATTTCCTACTAGGTAATTATATCTTATTATACTTTCTGCAATGTATTTTCAACTGATTCTATGTTTCCTCCTACTTCACCTAATACATCTCAGCTTTTAGATTTCTCAGTCTATGATTATCACTATTTCCATCAAACACCACCACATTTTCTCCTGCCATTTCCACAATTCTACTCCCCACAGCTTCATCAAAATCTAGAATTTCCTCCACACTTTTCTCTGTGGAAATAATCATGGGCTTTTCTTGCAAATATCTGGTGTTTATTATTCTATAAATATAGCTAAGATCAGCTGGCGTGGCCTTTCCTTTTAGAAAATCGTCCATAAAAAGTACGGTGGGGTTTGTGTATTTTTCCATTTCCCTCATGTGATTTTCCTCGTCGTTGATACTTTGTTTCAGATTTACCATCATGTTGTTATACTCCACGTATCTGCAGGTCACATTATCACTTATAAGTTTGAGCATAGACGCTATTCCCAGGTGAGTTTTACCCGTGCCTGGTCTTCCACAAATAAGCAAAGAGTCCTTGTTTTCTTTAAAATTTAAACAAAACTTCAGTACTTGGCTTTTGGCTTTTATTTGATATTGATCTTCACAGACATAATTTGCAAAGGTCTTTTTCTTAAAAGCTGAGCTTAGTCCGCATTTTTCTAGCTTTTCAAAGACTTGTTTCTTTGCTAAACATTGACAGGGAATGGCCACATCGCAGTTGTTTTCTCTTGTTTCAAAAATATAACCTCTGTCTCTGCACTTTGGACAGTTGTAGTTATCTGGAACAAGCGTGGCACTTTCCATAAGTTTTTTTGCCCTTTTTAACAAATTTTTATCCATTTTTCCCCCTAACTAACACCCAACTTCTTTTCTAAATCATTCATTTCAGCTAATATTTTTTCATCAATTTTCTCTTTTTTGCTGGATTTATTTTTTAGTTTATGTTTTTCCAAATCATTTTCTACTGCATATTTGTTTCTGTTTGCCATTTCCATCTCTTTTGTTTTTAAAGCTTCCAGTGTGTAGATATTTTGATCATGCCATTTTTTGATTATACCCTTCAAATAAGCTGGGTTCACGCTGCTTTTATCTATGCAAATTTCTATGGCTCTTTTAAACAAAGTCCACTCTATCTTTTCTGACAGCTCTATAAAATACTGAGTATTGGCAGGATAAATAGGTCCTATGTTTTCCTCATAAAGCTTAATTATTTTTGATAAGTTTTCGTTTACAGACTCCTCTACACACTCATTCACTAATTTATTTTGTGATTTTTTATTTTTCTTTTGTTTTTTATTTTTGTGAAATCCTTTATTTAAATCTATATGTAACTCTTTTTCTTTCTTTAACTCTTTGTCTAATTCTGTATCTATATATGGTGTTACATTTTTGTTACAAAAAGTTTCATCACCTTTTAAAGTGTCTTTATCATCATTTGTAATCACATTTACTTTATTAGCAATTACTTTATCTTCTTTCACAGTTCCTTTATCTTTTTCAGTAGATTTTTCCTCTTTTTTAGTAGCTCCTTCTACTTTTTCACTAAATCCTTCCTTTTCTTTAGTCGGTCCTTCTACTTTTTCAGTAGATCCTTCATCTTCTTTATATAAATCTTCCTCTTTTTTAGTTTCTCTGTGTTTTCTTACACGCTTAGCAGTTTCACTTTCACGCCCAGTCAGCTCATTTACTTGCAACAAAAGAAACTCATCAGAGGATACACATTCCATAAGATTAGCTCTTTCCAAAAAGTCCACCGTTGCTTTTACATCTTCCACCTTCTCATCAAGCAACAAAGCCAGCTCTTCTTCAAAAGTATCTTGCAAATTATCAAAGAAAAGTTTGCTCTCATTTTTCAAAGAGTACAAAAGCATCTTTTGATAAATAATTATATAAACTGCTCCTTTTTCCATATTTCTTAAAATTTTTATTTCCTTTTGTCTGAAGAATTCATCTTGTATTTTTAACCAAAAATAAGTTTTCGCCATTTTATCCACCTCATTCTAATAATTTCACTTCTTTTATCACATTTTCATTAACTAATAAATTTCTAAAAAATTCCCTTCCTTTGGGATTTATCAAAGTTTGCACACCACTATGACCACTTTCACAGCTAAATTCTTTCATATGAAAACAATCCATAAATTTTGCATAGGGCTTAATATTTCCTTTTTTATCTCTGTAACAGTAGTTACTTAAAAGCAACCAATTTACCAGAAGATTTTCCCTCACCCCAAATAGCTTTGACGTATCCCTAAAATTTGTGTTTAAAGTTCTGCTCTTTTCTTCCTTTATATATGTAGATTGTGCTACAGTATCATCAGCTGAAATAGGCTCTATCATATAACCATCATAATCAGAGCTTCCCATATTCACGGAATCTTTACTATTCATAAAGTCTTCACTGTAGTTACTATAGTTATTAGTATGTTTACTATAATCAGTGTAGTTTCTCATACTTCTTCTCGTTATCTCCAGCAAGCTTCCCAGTGCCACTTGAGCAGATTTTAATTTTTTCTCCACATTTATCAAATACCTTCTTGCTACCTTTCCTTTTTCACTTTGCTGAAGTAGAGCTATTTCCTTTGCCATGTTTATGCTCATCATGTAGTCAACTACTGTTTGCTCTCCTTGAGTAGTGAACACCTTTGTATAAGTTTTTTCATAGTCTTCACCTTCCACAAAACCATATCCAATCATTTTTAAATACCATTGTTTAAAGTTTGTTTTTGTTTCTAAAAAGCTGTGATAACTTCTGGCACTTACTAAGACCTCACTTTCCTCTGTTATGGAAAATGGTATTAAATTATTCAAATTACATTCCATACTTCCCCTCCTTAAAATAATAGAGAGCTATCATATTAAAATTAGTATGACAGCTCTCTTAGTGTATTGGTTATTAAATTTTAAAAGATATATTATTATTAAAATATCATAATCTTATACTTCTTTAGATTAATTTATTAAATATTCCCAAAGACTCTTTAATATTGCCCAGTTGTCTACGCACTCACCCTTTAATTCCATATCATTTAAGTTTTCCTCATTGTTATGTAGTATCTTATCACAATACTCAATAGATTTTTCATGTTCATCAAGAGATTGATATATTATTCCACATCTAAACAGGCGCTCACTATCTCTATCAAAAATAATAGCTAAAGATAAATAAATATTTAAAGACTCTTCATACTTATTTTCAAAATATATCTTATCTACATTAGATAATTTATCTTCCACATTTTTGTCTATCTCTGAAATTTTGTCACTGGAATTCTCATCTTCTCCATGTAAATGAATATAATAATCTCTGTAAGTAATATCTAAATCTAAAGCCTTTGCAATAGCTTCAATATTATAGCTCCTTGGGTTACACCTTCTTGCTTCTATGTTTTTTATAGTACCCCTAGATACTCCAGATTTTTCAGCTAACTCCTCTACAGTATACCCCAACTCTTTTCTTCTTTGCCTAAAATCAATCCCCATAACTCATCCCTTTTCTTAATTAATTTTTATAATATAATTATACTAAATTTTTCAATTTAATAATGGTCAACTTATGGTCAATTTTGCTGAAATATAATTAACTTCTAACTATTCATTACATTTTAACCTGCTAATTTGCATATTCTTAAGAATTTTTCAGTTTTTAGTAAAATATTTTAATCATATATCTTTTCTCCTTTATTCTCACTTTAGTAATACCATATTATTAAAGGTTAACTTCCCTATACTATAATGGGAAATTATCCTTAATATAAATTTAAGGAGGTAGTAAAATGGCAGTAGTTTCAACTCCCAATGCTTCTTCTATCAAGGTTAAATTTGATCATGGTACAGATTTAAACGGAGATAGAGTAATAAAGACAAAAACTTATTCTAGCATAAAATCAGGTGCTACAAATGATAATGTTATGTCCGTTGTAATTGCCCTATCAGACTTACAACAACATACACTATGTGGTACAAACAGACTAGATAACTCATCTTTATCTGAATAAAAGGAAGGCGCCAACGATATGTCTTTGCTATCGCTTCAGACAAATCCGTTGCTTAAAATTTGCTATGCTCATGGCGCCAACTAGTTACCTTCATTATCATTTCAGGTAACTCCGTTGCTTAAAAACATATTTTATAGGAGGTTAAATTATGGATGAAAAAAGACTTTTAATGACTTTTAAAAATACCTTAGGTAATAGCTTTACTATTACTGTAGATGATCCAAGGGAAGACTTGGAGGAACAAGAAATCATAGATGCTATGAACTTAATAAAAGACAAAAACATATTCCAACCAAAAGGTTATGACATAGCTACATGTGTTTCTGCTAAAGTAGTTGACTCTACAACTACTGAATACGACTTAGAAGTTTAATCGAGGTGAGTTAAATGGCTGATTTACAATCTCTCATAGCTAATCTAGGTTTTCCCATAGCAATTTCTCTCTACTTGTTAGTTAGAATTGAAGGGAAACTACAAGCTTTGACAGATAGTATTAACGACCTGTCTCATAACATAATTAAAATAAAAGACAACTAAAAAATTCGCTTCGCTTAAGCCACTGCGTGGGCGCTCCACTTCATATCGCCAACGGCTTCGCCCGTTGCTCAAGTCACAAAGTTGGAAATTATATGTTATCCACAGAGCAGATAACATATAATTTCCTTCAATATAAAAAATAGCTATAGGAGATTAATCCTATAGCTATTTCTATTAGTTTTCATATCTTTTATACATCTATTTCTTTTTCCCTCAAAAATTTTTCTTCTATTTTTTATTCTATGGAGTCTTTACAAGCTTTTAATATCTTATCTATATTTTCTTTAGTATAATCAAGATCTCCATCTATACTCAGTACACTATTTTTATAAATAATTATACGCTCTTTATCCTCGCCCATAAATACTTTCTCTGCATTCCAATTTTTCAACTCTTTTTTATTATTGTTTTCTTTAATAATTGTGTAATTACTTACTTTATCATAAATGCTTTTGACACCTCTATCTAAAACCCATTTGTAGTCACTTGAAAAATACTCTATTTCTAAATAAGCTTTATCTTTTCGATCAGTATAATAAGTTTTATCTATTGTATCGTAAATAGTTTGACTAAAATAAACATCCTTTGCAAATATTGTTTTTCTTATTTCTAATTCATCCTCTGATTCACCTTTAATTTTATCATTTAGCTCATTTAAGCTTAAGTTTAAGCTAGTATTTGGTCTATCTTCCTTTGACATGGAGTTAGCTTTAATAGTAATAGCTAATAATATAGTTAATAAAACTAGTAATATAATTGCCTCCACTTTTTCATATTTTATTCTTTTTTTAACTGACTTAATTGGTATGCTATACTCATATTTCTCTTTAGATATATCTACTCTATATTTAAATAAGTAATTTATTTCTCTGATACACTTTATTAAACTCATTATGAGAAGTAGAATAGATAAAAATACCATAAATATTTTCCAATAACTTGTTACTGTATAGCAAAAACTTACATTATAAGAGTCATAAATATTAATAGTAAAAGTTGTAAGAATCATAAAATATACAAAGTTTATTGATAGCCCACTTTTCATAAAAGTTTTAAAATGTTTTCTATTTAATTTTTCTTTTTCAAATATCAAGTTTTCACTATCTTTATTTTTTAATTTCCAATTAGCATAATCCATTTGTTTTATGTAGTTTTCAATATCATCTCTTTTCCTCTTTTTTCCCATATTCAACCTCCTATTAGTCATTTACATTTTTTAAATTCTTAATCAACATCATTCCCACTGCTCCAACAATACAAATAACAGTAATTATCATCCAAGCCTGAAACATACCTAAATCATCTATTACACCACCCATTATCATAGGACCCATAGCATATCCTGCACCTGATATCATGGGAACAATGGAACTTATCCTTCCTCTGTGAGATGAAGGTGTATTATTTGCAATAAAAGCTTGGGCATTTGTTGCTATAAGGACTTCCCCAATAGTTAAAGCTAATGTTGCAGCAAAGAACAACACTTTATAATCTGCAAAAGCATATATGACAAAACTTAGTCCATACAACATTCCCCCAGCACTCATAATATTTAAGGTTCTAAATTTTTTAGTTAAATAAGTCAATATAGGTGTAAAAGTTATTACTATAAACCCATTGAATCCACCTAAAAATCCATAAAGTCTAGCTCCATTTTCCTGGAACAATTCCCCTAACTGAATAGGCAATGTAAATACCCACTGACTATATGCAAATTGATATAATAGCATCATTACAGGAAATAAAATAAGTATTGGTCTTTTTAAGATTACACTTAATGTTGATACTTTTAAATCTTGTTCTTCTTCATAATCCACTGCAACTTCCTTTTGTCTACTTGGTTCTTTTATGTATAATACAATTAATAAAAGGGCAACTATAGTAGTCAGAGCATCACCTATAAAAATTAAAGGTAAATAATCCTTATATAAAAATCCTCCAATTATAGGTCCTATGGAAAATCCTATGTTTACACCCATATATAATAAAGAATAAGAACTCTTTCTATTGCTTTCATTTGTTAAATCTGCATTTAGAGCATCATAGGCTGGCGTTGACATGGAATAAAAACAAGATGATAGTATCATGATTTTAGCCGTTGTGATTGATAGTGGAATAATTCCACAAATTATAAGCATTAAAATACCAAGTATCTGAAACATGGTTATTACTTTTTTTCTTCCTATTGTATCTGCCAATTTTCCACCTATTATTATGCAGGGCACTTGACATATTGCCATGAAAGTTACAAATTCCCCAGCTTCTCCTGCACTCATTCCCAGCTTTTGAGTAAGTATCAAAGACATCAAAGGTTGAACAAATGCACCTAATGAGTTGACTATTTTTCCTATAAACAGTATATATATTTCCCTGGGAAGGCCTTTGTAGGTATTCAATAAGTTTTTCATTTCATCCCCTCGCTTAATTTATGATTTCACTATTAAGTTTAGTTTACACAGGGCTACAACACAATTATTTTTATATTTTAAATTAGATTTTTCTTTCATAATCATTTTTTATAGGAAGATAAAATCCTTACAATGAAAAAATTCCCTCACAATATACTCCACTCCCATTCTTTGATTAAAAATCTAGTGATTGGTTACAGATCATACGAACTACTTTTTATAAATATTAATCTCTTTTGCTTATTTCATTTGTTATTAAAGATTTTGAAACATACATAGCTTTTATCATTTTTGTAAGTCTAGTGTGATTAGCTGTGCCTTTCACTGCTTTTAGGTGTGCTTTTTCACATTTGCTTATGATTGAAGATACTGGTGCTATGGATTTTTCCAGCTCTTCCTTTGTATATTTCTCTTCAATATTTTCATCTTCTATTAAAAATTTTGAAATATAAAGTGCTTTTATTCTATTTTTAAGAAGGGTGTTCTGAGATGTACCCTCTGCAAATTTGGGATGCATTTTTTCACAGTTTCTTATAGATGAAGTTACCACTTTTAGTGCTTCTTTTAATTCTTCTTCTGTATATTGGTTCATATTATTTCACCTCAAGTTCCTATATATTATTCTTACTTATAATATCATAATATCAATCTAA
>NZ_JANKBY010000155.1:0-8165 GCF_024621905.1 Terrisporobacter muris | reverse complement strand
TATATTTTGTAAAATTTATTATATATGAGGTGGCTTTATGGGGATTTATCTGATAGGGGAATTAAAGGAAATTAGAAAGGGAAAGGGTTTTTCTAGAAAGAGGTTAGCTAATAGAATTAGTCATTTATGCAAAAAGGATTTTAAAAAAAAGACTGTGTCTGCAAAGACTATACAAAGGGCAGAAGAGGGGAAGCCTATTAAAAAAGAAAAGGCAAGTTATATAGCAAAAGCACTTGATATGAAATTGGAAGATATAATTTGTGAAAAAAGAAAAGATACAAATGATAAATTAGAGACATTAAATTTAGAAAAAAGTATGTGGAAAGAATCTGAGCTTGAAATAGGAAATGAGAAGGTAGGTGAATCTAAACAATTAGAATTTGAATTTTCTAATGATGGAAAACTAGTTATTTTAATTGATAACAACAATAGCATTGAAAAGATAATTAGTATAATAAAACAAGATGTAAATGATATTCCATGCTTGTGTAGGGTGAATAGATTAGGAAATAAACCAGATATGGCAATGTAGTAGTAAAAACTACTGTGGTAAATTTATAAAATTAAAAAGGGGATGATAATATGAAGGAAATATTGGAAGAATTATCATGGAACTTGGGAAACATATCTAAACTTTGCTTATCGTTAGCAGAAAATCAACATAACATATCTACAAATGATAAAACTCCAACAGATAATAATAAGACAAAAATTGAAAAAAATGAAATAACAATTGAAAAAGTGAGAGAAGTTTTGGCACAAAAATCTAAAAATGGGAAAACAGAAGAAATAAAAACACTTCTTATGAAATTTGGGGCAAATAAGTTATCACAAGTGAGAAGTGAGGATTTTACACAAATTATAATAGAAGCTGAAAAACTTTAGATTAGGTATTAAGGGGGAAAATATGAGTAAGAATGAAAATTTATGCAAAGCTATTTTAGATGTAAGGTTTAGATATTTGAACATTTGGGAGCCTGTTTCTATAAATGGATCAGGCTTAAGGTACAGTGTGGGATGTCTAATAAATAAGGAAGATAAGGTCACTGTAAAAAGAATGGAGAAGGCACTTGAAGCAGCTAAGGAAATTTATATTTCAAAATATGGTGCAATAGATGAAAACACTTTTAAAAATCCCATAAAAGATGGTGATATGAAGGAAAATGCTGATGATTCTTTTAAAAATTCTTTCTTTTTAAATGCTAATTGCAAATACAATGCTCCAGAAGTGGTCAACGCAAAAGTGGAAAAAATCACTGATAAAAGTATGCTAACTGTTGGTGATTATGGAAAAGTCAGCATGACGTTTTATCCTTATAATGCAAGTGATGGTCAAGGAGTGGCAGTATTGTTAGGAAATATACAGTTCCTACGAAAAGGAGTTCCAATATATGATAAAGTTTCTGCCATAGATGAGTTTGAAGTTGTAAAAGATGTGGAGGAAAACTTCTTAGACTAGTTTAAAAAATTGCATACATAAAATTTAAGGTGGATTTAGTAAACGTGACTGTTAATATTTCCACCTTTATTTATAGGAGGAAAAATGAGAACTTTATCCATAGATATAGAGACATTTTCATCGGTAAACTTGTTAAATCGTGGGGTTTATGCCTATACAGAAGCAGAGGATTTTGAGATTTTACTCTTTGCCTATGCTTTTGATGATGACCATGTGAAAATAGTTGATTTTACTAAGGGGGAAAAGCTAAGCCAAGAATTGGTGGATGCACTTAAAAATGAAAACATTATAAAAACTGCTTTCAATGCAGCTTTTGAAAGAGTTTGCTTATCAAAACACCTAAACATGAAACTGTCTGCTACTTCTTGGCATTGCACACAAGTACAATCTTTGATGGTGGGTTTGCCTACTACTTTGGACAAGGTGGGGCAAGTTTTAAATGTAAATAGCCCCAAAATGAAAGAAGGAAAAAGTCTTATAAAACTTTTTACCCTTCCTTGTAATCCTAGTGAAAAGAATAATTTCAAAAGAAGGAATTTACCAGAAGATAACCCTGAGAAGTGGGAGATTTTTAAAGATTACTGTATAAATGATGTAAAATGCGAGATGGAAATTAAAAATAAGTTGAATAATTATCATATAAGTGATGATGAGCTGAAATTATATGTGTTAGACCAAGAAATAAATGATAGAGGCATATTGGTGGATGTGGATTTTGTAGATCATTGTCTTAAATGTGACTTGATTTACAAAATAAAAATAAAAAATAAATTCTATAAACTGACTAATTTGAACAATACAAATTCACTGCAACAGTTGAAAAATTATTTATATGAAAAAGGTGTAGAAACAAAGAAACTTGATAAAAAATCCGTGGAAAAATTAATTGAGAAATCTGAAGGAGAAGTATGTGAAGTTCTAAAATTAAGACAGGCTCTAAGCAAGACTTCTGTGAAAAAATATGAAAGTATAGAAAGATGTATTTGTGAAGATAAAAGAGTGCATGGTCTTTTTCAGTTTTATGGGGCATCTCGCACAGGCAGATGGGCAGGAAGGTTGGTGCAGGTGCAAAATTTACCACAAAATCATATAAAAGATTTGAATTTGGCTAGAGAACTTGTGAAAAATGGCAGATATGAAGATGTGGAACTTTTATATACTTCCACAGAAGATGTATTGTCTCAGCTTATTAGAACAGCCTTTTTACCAAGGGGTGGATGTGAGTTTATAGTTGCTGACTTTTCTGCCATAGAAGCCAGGGTTTTGGCTTGGATAGCAAATGAAAAGTGGAGAATTGATACTTTCAAAAGTCATGGGAAAATCTACGAAGCATCAGCATCTCAAATGTTCAATCTACCCATAGAAGAGATTACAAAAGAAAGTGATTTGAGACAAAAAGGAAAAATTGCCGAGCTTGCTTTGGGATATGGAGGTTCAGTGGGAGCGTTGAAAGTTATGGGAGCTTTGGAGATGAATTTGAAGGAAGAAGAGCTACTTCCACTGGTGCAAAAATGGAGAAGAGTAAACGCAAATATTACAAACTTTTGGTGGAAGGTGGGAGATGCAGCCATAGATGCAGTGAAATACTCCCAGACAGTAAGAGTTGGGAAAATCATTTTTGAATACAAAGATGATATTCTTTTTATAAAACTTCCAAGTAAAAGAAAACTTGCTTACAGAAATCCTAGACTGGGAGTTAATAAATTTGGCAAAACTTCTTTAACTTACAAAGGCATAAGTCAAAATAAAAAGTATGAGAGAATTGAAACTTACGGTCCTAAATTGGTGGAAAACATAGTACAGGGAATTAGCAGAGATATTCTAGCAAATGCCATGGTTAATCTGAGGGATAAGGGGTTTGAAATAGTGATGCACGTTCACGATGAGGTAGTTGTGGAAGTGGAAAAAGGTAAAGCTACTGTGGAAGATGTATGTGAGATTATGACAACTTTGCCAGACTATGGAGAGGGCTTGCCCTTGAAGGCTGAGGGATATAGTTGTGAGTTTTATAAGAAGTAAAGAAAACTAAATTAGAAGGGGTTAAAGTGATAATTACCTAGTAGGAAATAATATTAAAATCAAAATAAGATTATTTATATATAACTAGAAGAAGAAAGGGTAGAAAAATGAAAATAGATATATGCACTGGGAAATCTCGAAAAGATAAAGTCTGGAACTATGAAGAGATAAATTTAAGCACATTTATAAAAAGAATATCAACAACTACAAGAACATCTGAAACTATGAAAGAATATAAAAATCTAACAAAAGCAGCCAAGGATGACATAAAAGACGTGGGTGGGTTTGTCCTGGGAAAACTGAAAGACAACAAACGAAGAAAAGACTGTGTAATAAGCCGAAGCGCCCTAACACTGGACATGGACTATGCCACAGCAGATATTATAGATGAAATAGAAATGCTTTTCTCCTTTTACTGTTTAATTTACTCCACTCATAATCACAAAAAAGAAAAACCAAGATTTCGTTTGATTATACCTCTAAGTAGAAATATTTCACCAGATGAATATTGCGCTGTAAGTAGAATGATTGCCAAGGAAATAGGAATAGATTTGTTTGACGATACAACTTATGAGCCAAGCCGCCTTATGTATTGGCCATCAACTTCATGTGATGGAGAGTTTATTTTCAGGGAAATAGAAGGTGAAATACTAAATCCTGATGATGTTTTAGAAAAATATGGTAATTGGTCCAACTCTGCTTCCTGGCCTGTATCTAGCAGACAACAAATTATTATAAAAAACAATATAAACAAACAAGCTGATCCCCTGGAGAAAAGCGGTGTTGTTGGAGGCTTCTGTCGTACTTATAGCATAAGTGAGGCTATTGATAACTTTCTGTCAGATATTTATGAAAAAAGTGAAATGGAGGGCAGATATGACTATATACCTGCATCTTCATCAGCAGGAGTTGTAGTTTACGATGACAAATTTGCTTTTTCCCATCACTCAACAGATATGGCTTGTGGAAAGCTTTTAAATGCTTTTGATTTGGTGAGAATTCATAAGTTTTCTCATTTGGATGAAAATGTGGAGGATAATAAGGAGTGGGTAAATCTACCTTCATACAAGGCTATGGAGGAACTTGCCATAAATGATGAGAAAGTAAGGTTGCAATTGTCAAAGGAGAGGAAAGAGTTGGCAGCTATGGAGTTTGATATTGTGGAAGATGAAGAAGAAAATAAAAATTGGCAGGCGTTTTTAGAGTTAGACAAACATGGAAAAGTGAAAAGTACCTTAGCAAATATAACTAATATTGTTCGATATGATCCTAATCTTAAAAACATTGTATATAACGAGCTAAAATTTTCTATAGATGTTATTGGAAAACTTCCTTGGAAACAAGCTAAATTAGGATGGTCAGATGCAGATTATGCCTGTGCAAAAATATATTTTGAAAAGGTTTATGGAATTTGGTCACCATCAAAATTTAAGGATGGCCTTCTAGGTTTAGTATGGTCAGAAAGAACTTATCACCCCATCAAAGAATATTTTAGTAAATTAACTTGGGATGGCAAAAAACGAATAGATACTCTTTTAATTGATTATTTGGGAGCTAAAGATAGTGAGTTTGTAAGAGCAGTAACAAGGAAAACTCTTTGTGCAGCAGTGGCTAGAATATATAAACCAGGAATAAAATTTGATAATATATTAGTTCTTAACGGACCTCAAGGAATAGGAAAATCAACATTATTCTCAATTCTAGGAAAAGAGTGGTACTCAGATTCCTTATCTATAACAGACATGAAAGACAAAACAGCAGCAGAAAAACTCCAAGGATACTGGATATTGGAGCTGGGAGAACTTGCAGGAATGAAAAAAGTCGAGGTGGAAACAATTAAATCATTTGTAACACGAACAGACGATAAATTCCGCCAAGCCTATGGAATAACTGTGGAAAATCATCCAAGGAGCAATATTATCGTGGGAACAACTAATGCAGAAAGTGGATTTCTAAGAGATATAACAGGAAACAGAAGATTCTGGCCAGTAAATGTAAGTGGCGTTAGTATGTATAAACCTTGGGAGCTAAAAGAAGTAGACCAAATTTGGGCAGAAGCAATAAATGCTTATAAAGAGGGAGAAGAATTATTTTTAAAAGGTGAAGTAGTAGCAATGGCTTATAATGCTCAAAAGCAAGCAATGGAGTGTGATGCAAGAGAAGGGATAATTTTAGAATACTTAGAAAAGTTACTGCCTGAAAATTGGGACGAGATGGATCTCTATGAAAGACGTAGTTTTTTAAGTAACAATGACATAAGTCCTAAAAAAGGTACAGTAAAAAGAGATAAAGTTTGTATAATGGAAATTTGGTGTGAGTGTTATTACAAGGAACGCCAAGATTTAAAAAGAATAGATTCTTATGAAATAGAGAGTATATTAAATCGTATAGGAGGATGGGAAAAACTATCATCAAACAAAACTGGTAAAGTAAGATATGTTTTATATGGTCCTCAAAAAACATTTATTAAAAGTGAAATTTAAATTCTAGGCACAGCAAGGCAAAGAAAATTTGATAGAAATATTGTGCTTTGGTAGATAGGCACAGGCATAAGCACAGATATAGGCACAACCTAGGAGTCAGCAAAGAACTGTGTTTGACAATATGTGTGCTTAGTGTACCTATAAGAATTTCTACTTATTTAATAATTACAAAAAAATAAGAAAAAATAGCGCATATGTGTATGTACGCGCGTATAGGGTTTTTGGTGTATAAGCACAGCACTTAGGCACAAGGCATGATAATAATAAAAATATGGAGGGAAAATTATGAATGTAATAATGGAAGATATACCTTATAATTTACATACAATGGTAGACATAGTAGGAATAGAAAACTTTTTGCAGATTTGCAAAATGTATGGAGGTAGCTCTATATACATACCTGTGTATAGTAAAATGATTATGGGGGATAGGAATAGAAGGATGGTTAGAGATTATAATGGAAAAAATATCGATAGGTTGAGGGTAAGATATGATCTTAGTAAAGAGCAGGTGAAGTATGTGTTGAGGAAGGAAGGGGCGATAGGTTAAGGGGAGATTCAATTTGAACTAAAAAGGCTTAAATCTTGTAATATAGGGGTCTAAGTATATAGAATAAATAGTGGTGAATCTTACCACAAGTAACGGAGCGATGTTTTTATAAGAAAAATTATAAATAGATTATACTAATTTTCATATGATCCCCTTATGATAGAAAGTTAAAAAAATAAAACCTTTGTCATAAAGGGCTCATATCATTTTAATTCTAAAACTATAATCAGTAAATTTAGATAAATGTATAAAATTCTCCTTTATGATATCTTGGGAAAAAATGTAATTATTTATTTTTTATAAAATTTTTGATAATATAGACTTCACGGCCTATTTTGAAAAAAATTATAATAAAAGGAGAATTTTATGTTAAAGAAATGTTTGATTGTTATTTTTATTATATTAAGTTTTATAATTTCAAAAGAGATTCTTTTTAGTAATACAGATCTTAGCTATACAGAAATTATAAAAGAGTTTAAAAAGGATTACGAATCCACTGAAAAAATAAGCTCTGAATCTTTATCTGAATATGAAGAGTTTTTAGATAAAAATGGAGAAAAGTCGGACCGGTTTATTATAGATACATATATTAAATATGCAGATAATATAATTAGTCAAGAAGAAGAGGAAAATATAAAAAGTAATATACAAGAAAGTAAATATTTAAATTCTAAAATCTTAGGAGGTCAACTTCTATATAAATATTATTTAGAAAATGATAAATCTAATAAAGCTAAAGAGCTAATTATAAATATATTTGATCAAATAAAAAGAAAGCAGTTTGAGAATAATGAAGATGAAATAACTTATTTCTTAGGAATGGTAGCATCTGAAGCTGATGATAAATCTATTTCAATTGAAATATTAGAAAGTTTACTAGATAATAAAGATGCAACAAATAGAATTAAGCTAAAAATAAATGAAGAGTTAAGGTACTTATATCTTTATATTAATAATTATGCAAAGGCATCAGAAGTATCAGTTAAATCAATAATTATATCAAATCAGCAAAATTTACATGAAGAAACATCAGAAGGGTTAATTGAATTAGCACAATTGTTTAAAAAGCTAGGAGGAATAGAAACTGGTATTGAATTAATAAAAAAATCTTTATCTATTGATTTAGAAGATGAATTTAAAAATGCAGATATAAAAACTTATGGCTTATTAACTCTTGGGGAGTTATATCTGACTAGGGGAGACTATAAGAATGCCAAGCTAGTTTCAGAGAAAATACCTAAGTATAAAGATAGTATACCGATTGATACTTATCGTGATATAGAAATAATAAAAGCTAATATGGATGCAAAAATTGCTATAATGGAAGATGACTTAAAGTTAGCAAAAGAACATTTAGATAACTCTAAGTATTTGCAAGAAATTGATGAAGAGGATTACTATATTGGAAAAGAGATTTCTTATTCATTAGCATTAGGAAAGTTTTATGAAGAGACCAATCAATATGAAGATGCAATTAAACTTTATGAGTCAATGTTAGATGAAAATAAAAATAATATATATATAGTAGAGCAAATTTTAGAAGCCTTAATAAATGTAGAAGATGATGATACTAAAAGAAGTGATTATTATAAGCAGTTAATAGAATTAAAAGAAAAAGAAGAAGACGAGCAATATGGAAATTATACATTTTACAT
>NZ_JANKBY010000154.1:0-8170 GCF_024621905.1 Terrisporobacter muris | reverse complement strand
AAATACTATAGATAAAATTAATTTTAAATTTAAGTAAATATATAACTTGTAATTTATATAAAATTGAAAGGAGATGTGTTGGTAATTCAACACTAGGTAAATTATGTTTAGCATCATAGGATTAATTTTATCACTATTCCTTATTATGTTTTTGGCGTACAAAGGATATTCAACAATAATTACAGCCCCAATTATAGCTTTGTTAACATTGATTGTAACTTCAGGATTTAATAGTCACTTGATGGCAAATTACACAGAAGTTTATATGGCTGGCTTTGCAAGTTTTGTAAAAAATTATTTTCCTCTATTTATGACGGGCGCTTTATTTGCAATTTTAATGGAAAAAGCAAATTATGCTAAGTCAATATCACACTTTATAACAGAAAAATTAGGAAAAGAAAAAGCTATATTATCTATAGTTTTATCAGGTTCATTACTTACTTATGGTGGAGTTTCGTTATTTGTAGTAGCATTTATTTCTTATCCCATAGCAAGAACTTTATTTAAACAGGCAGACATCCCGAAGAGATTAATACCGGGTTGTATTGCCCTAGGTTCATTTACATTTACTATGACAGCTTTACCAGGATCACCAGAAATTCAAAATGTTATTCCTATGAAATACTTTGGAACAGACGCTTTTGCAGCTCCTTTGATTGGGATAATAGCCAGCTTACTTATGCTTGGATTGGGAATGTTTTATTTAACTAGGGAGGCCCAAAAAGCTAGAACAAATGGAGAAGGATATGGAAATCATATTGAAAAAGATGATGAAGAATTGATTAAGGATGAATTACCAAATATATTTGTGTCAATTTTTCCTATATTAATAATATTTGCAGCAAATTTATTTTTCTCAAAGATTTATTATCCTACAATTGATGGCAGCTATTTAGAAGGTTATAACACAGTTTTAAGTAATGTATCAGGAACCTGGAGTGTAATAATTTCTATTGTGATAGCTGATATTTTTTTAGTTTTAACTAATTTTAAAAAAATAAAAAATTTAAAAGTTGTTCTTGATGAAGGTGTAACTAATTCTTTTAGACCTTTATTAAATTCTTCTGCCATAGTAGGCTATGGAAGTGTTATTAAATCATTGGCTGTTTTTGCAGTAATACAAAATTTTGTGTTTAATATTTCTTCTAATCCAATAATATCAGAAGCTTTATCAGTAAACTTGATTTGTGGACTTACAGCCTCTGCATCTGGAGGTCTTACTATTACTTTAGATGCTTTGGCACCAGCTTATTTACAAATGGCCCATGCTCTAAATATATCTCCACAAATTCTTCATAGAATTGCATCATTAGCATGTGGAGGTCTAGACACATTACCGCATAATGGGGCAGTAATTACAACTTTAGCTATTTGTGGACTTACTCATAAGCAGTCTTACAAAGATATATTTGTGACCTCTGTAGTAATTCCAATAGTGGTAACATCAATTATTGTAATAGGTGTGAGTCTTTTTATAGTAATGTAAAATAAATGATAAATAAATCAATGAAAGTAGTATATAATTTAAGTACAAGATAAAATTAGAAGAGGAGTATAATTGGGGGGAAAAATATGGTTCAAACTATAATAAGAGTAGGAAGTCTTATTTTATTATTCGTAATAATAGCTAATATTTGGGCGCAAAAAAGAACAAAAGATGAAGCACAAAATAAAAATAATAAGAAAAAATAGCAATCGGATATTATAGCATCTTTGAAAAAAGGTGCTTTTTTAGATGTGATCTAATGAGATTGTAGCGCATAAAAAAGTATATATTTTAATAGAATAAGGGGGAAGATTCTATGAAAGATTTAATTAAGAACTATATAGTAGATTTTGTAAAAGAATATGAAAAAAGAGACGACATAAGTACAAGTTGGAGATTACCATTAGTTGGTTTTGCTGATGCTAATCATGAAGATATTATGCATATAAGAGATTGTACTTTTGAAGAACATTTAATGCCAACTGATGTATTAGAAGATCCCACTATTATTATTGCTTATTTTGTTCCTTTTACTAAAGATATAGCAGACTCCAATATAGATGGAGATTTAGCATCAGAAAAATGGACTTTAGCTTATCAAGAAACTAACGAAATGTTTATTAAGTTAAATAATCATGTTATTAAAAGAATAGAAGAGATAGGCTATAAGGCAGAAGTATGCAAGGAAGCAGGTAATTTTAAAAAAGATATATTAAAAAGTAAATGGTCTCATAGGCATATAGCTAGAGTAGCGGGATTGGGAACTTTTGGTATTAATAATATGTTAATTACTGAAGAGGGATGTTGTGGAAGATATTTTACTATAGTTACAAATTTACCTGTAAGTCCAGATAAACCATTAGAAGAAGAAAATTGTTTATATAAAAGAAGTGGAAGTTGCTTAGTATGTGTAAAACGCTGTTTTAGTGGGGCATTAAACGAGAATAATTATGATAGATTTAAATGTTATGAAACTTGTATGAAAAGTTTTAATAAGTATGAAAAATTATATGGCAATAATAAATATAAAATTGGAAATCCAAAAGGAGGAAGTGAAGTCTGTGGTAAATGTGTAGTAAATTTACCATGTTCATTTAAACAACCTTAAATATATTTTTTTACGCGAAAAAGAGCTAAGCCGCCTTAGCTCTTTTTCTGGTACATTTTTTAGGGTTTTATTTTACTATCAAATCATTGATTAATTACAAATTAAGATTGAGGGTTATTTTCACCACTTGTAACTCTTTCCTCCCAGAATGTAGCACCTTTTATACCAAGTGGAGTAGGGTCAAATGTTATATTATCCCTAGGAATTCCAAGTTTCATTTGTCTTTCATAATCTTTAAAACACTTAATAACTGTATTAGATAAAAGAACTATAGCAACTAAGTTTAGCCAAGCCATAAGTCCAACACCTATGTCACCCATTGCCCATGCAAGACCTGCACTCTTAATACATCCAAATGCAGTCATAGCAAGGATTGTAAATCTTAGAACATTAATTGCAGTTTTGCTTCCTTGGCCTTTTTTGAATTTTTTAACTAAATAAGTTAAGTTAACTTCTGCTATATAGTAATAGGCCATCAAAGTAGTAAATGCAAAGAAGAATAATGCTACAGCAACGAAGGCAGAACCAAATCCAGGGACTAAAGTATCTACAGCGTTTTGAGTATAAGCTGGGCCTATTTCTGGAATACCCAACTTAGGCATATTTTCAACGATTACTTTACCTGAAGCTTCATAATAAGTGTTGTAGCAGCCAGTCATCATAATCATAAATCCAGTAGCTGAGCAAACGAATAATGTGTCAACATAAACTGAAAATGCTTGAACGAAACCTTGTTTTGCAGGGTGAGAAACTTCAGCAGCTGAAGAAGCTTGTGGTCCAGTACCTTGACCAGCTTCATTTGAGTATACACTACGTTTTACACCCCAAGCTATTGTAGAGCCAATTATACCACCAAATGTTGCTTCTGCACCAAATGCAGACTTGAATATTAATACTAATACGTTTGGTAAGTCAGCTATATTAACTGCGATAATTATAAGTGCCATTAATATATATGCGCCTCCCATAAAAGGAACGATATATTCTGCAGCCGAACCAATTCTTTTTATTCCACCGAAAATTATAAGAGCAAGAATAACTACTAATATGATAGCTGTAATGCTTACATTAAGACCAAAAGCATTATTTACAGATATAGCTATTGAGTTAGCTTGAACACCAGGAAGTAATATACCTATGGCGATAAGTGTAACTACTGCAAAAGTACAACCATATATTTTGGAGAATTTAGTACTTCCAAATCCTTTTTCTATATAATAAGCAGGTCCACCACGATATTCACCTTCATGTTCTTCTTTATACAATTGACCCAAAGTTGATTCAGCAAAAGCTGATCCTGCGCCAAGGAATGCTGCAAGCCACATCCAAAATAGTGCTCCAGGACCTCCCCAGGCTATAGCTGTAGCAACGCCGGCGATATTACCAGTTCCTATACGACCAGCAAGTGCTGTACAAAATCCTTGGAAAGAAGAAATGCCCTTTTCAGATTTTTGTCCACTAAATAATAAAGCAACCATTTCCTTAATATTTCTAATCTGTGAAAATCTAGTTCTAATGCTAAAATAAATACCAACGCCAAGACAAGTCCATACAAGTGCGACACTCCAAACTACGGAGTTAATACTACTAACTATGTTTTCCATAAAATTCCCTCCTAAATTATAGTAAAAGAAACTGTATAAGAAAAATGATATGTTAAATATTTCTTTGATTTATTATAGTCCAATTAGGGTATAAATTTGTGTTAAAAGTGTGTAATGTTAATTTAAAGAAAATTAACAAAAATATACAAATTTAACATAAAGAAGGCAACAAAATATAATATAAAATTTAATTACTTTAAAAAATGTTATTATCTTTGTGATATAATAGTTAATCAGAGTTAATAATTAAAGATAAGAAAATAAAAATCTTGAGCGAAACGAATTTTAAGCAACGTATTTGTCTGAAGCTAAGCAAAGGCACATCGTTGGCAATATGAACGAAGTGAATTTTAAATATAGATTGAGCAGGTGATAAAATGGAAAATAAATTTTTACCAATTTGTAAAGAAGATATGATTGAAAGAGGATGGGACCAGTGTGACTTTATAATTGTTACGGGAGATGCTTATGTTGACCATCACAGTTTTGGGACAGCCATTATATCAAGGGTGTTAGAACACGCTGGATATAAAGTAGGAATAATTGCTCAACCTAACTGGAAAACAACTGAAGATTTTATGAAACTTGGAAAACCAAGACTTGGATTCTTAGTTAATGGAGGAAATATGGACCCTATGGTTAACCATTACTCTGTTAGTAAAAGACAAAGAGATAAGGACCTTTACTCACCAGGTGGAGAAATGGGTCATAGACCAGATAGAGCTACAATAGTTTATTGTAATAGAATAAGAGAAGCATATGGAGATATTCCACTAGTAATAGGGGGGATAGAGGCATCTCTTAGAAGATTTGCTCACTATGATTACTGGAGTGATCAAGTAAGAAAATCTATATTAGTAGATAGTGGTGCTGATCTATTGGTTTACGGAATGAGTGAAAGACAAATAGTAAGAGTTGCAGATGCTATAAATGATGGATTTGATCCTAAATATATAAGCTTCATAGACGGAACTTGTTATATGGCTGACAGCTTAGATGAAGTGTATGTAGATTATGTGTTAACACCTTCATTTGAAGAAATAAAAAAAGATAAAGTAAAATTTGCAGAGGCTTTTAAAATACAAGAAGCTGAACAAGATCCATTTAGAGGTAAGGCTGTAGTTCAACCTCATGGAAATAAATTTATGGTTCAAAATAAACCAGAACCACCTCTAAATAGAGAAGAATTAGATGAGGTATATGCACTTCCATATACTAAAAACTATCATCCTTCTTACGAAGCAAAGGGTGGTATACCGGCATTGAACGAAGTAAAATTCTCAATAGTAAGTTCTAGAGGATGTTTCGGAAGTTGTTCGTTCTGCGCTATAACTTTCCACCAAGGTAGAGCTGTACAAAGTAGAAGTCATGAATCAATACTAGAAGAAGCTAAGGAAATTACACATTTACCGGACTTCAAAGGATATATACATGATGTGGGAGGACCTACAGCAAACTTCAGACAAGAAGCTTGTAAAAAACAAATTACAGAAGGTAAAGGTGGATGTAAACATAGACAGTGTCTAGATCCGTCACCATGTAAAAACTTAAATGTTGATCATACAGATTTTATCAGTCTTCTTAGAAAAGTTAGACAAATACCAGGAGTTAAAAAAGCTTTCGTACGTTCAGGTATCAGATATGATTATGTAATGGCTGACAAAGATAATACATTTATGAGAGAACTAGTTAAACATCACGTAAGTGGACAATTAAAAGTTGCTCCAGAGCACGTAGCAGAAGAGGTGCTTTACTACATGCAAAAACCTGCTGGAGATACTTACGAAAGATTTAGACAAAAATTCTTTGCTATGAATGAACAAGTAGGATTAAAACAATATTTAATACCATACTTAATGTCTTCACATCCAGGTTCTACATTAAATAGTGCCATAGAGCTAGCAGAATATTTAAGAGATATTAAATATCAACCAGAGCAAGTTCAAGATTTCTACCCAACACCAGGAACATCATCAACAACAATGTTCTACACAGGATTAGATCCAAGAACTATGAAAGAAGTTTATGTACCAAAATCTAAACGTGAAAAAGCAATGCAAAGAGCTTTACTTCAATATTCTGCACCAAGAAATTATGATTTAGTTCATGCAGCATTGGTTGAAGCAGGTAGAGAAGATTTAATAGGATTTGGGCCAAGATGTTTAATAAAACCTAGAGAGGCTAGAGGGGCACTAAACAGACAATTTGATAAAAATAAAAAGAATAGTAAATCAAATGATAGAAATTCTAAAGGTGGAAGAAACAATAAGAGTACTGATAGAAGAAATTCTAATAGCAAAGATAGTAGAAATACTAATACTAGAGAGAATAGAAACTCTAACTCAAAAGGCAAAAAAAGAACTAAAAGATAGATTATAAAAATAGTAGCGATACCTATTGGTATAACTGCTATTCTTATGCTTAAAAAATTATATAGGTATTAAAAATGAACAGAGCTTTTTATTAAATTTATAGATGATGAACAGGTAATTGAAATAATAAAAGGTGTATTTATGGTAAAAAGAGAGTATTTAATGATTACTTTAGATAAAATAAAGGAAAGCTATTCTTCATATGTAGAATATATAATTAATGATTTGGGTGTCAGTGAGAAGAAATTGGAAATTTTCAGGGAAAAATATTTGGCTTAAAATAAATATAAAACTCACAGCAAAATTGTTGTGAGTTTTATTAAGTGTGCCTCGCATATATACTAACCCATTTATAACTATCCTATAAAGTTTATAAACATTGTAATAATAGCAGAATTTACAAAGTCTATAAATAAACATCCTATTATTGGAACAACAAAATATGGAGTATGAACAAATCCATATCGGTTAGTTAACTCATCCATATTTGCTATTGCATTTGGAGTAGCTCCCATTCCAAATCCACAAGTTGCAGATGCAAATACAACTGCTTCGTAGTTTTTACCCATAACTCTATAAGTTATGATATAAGCAAAGCACCCAACAAGGATTACTTGAGCAATTAACATAACAATAAGAGGTAAAGCTAAGTCAAATAATTGCCAAAGTTTTAGTCCCATTAGGGCCATGGTTAAAAAGAATGATAAACTAAGTGAACCTAAAGTTTCAATTTCTTTTTCTGTGATTTCTTTTCCTGCAAGGTCATATATATTTCTTATTATGGCAGCAGCAATCATTGCTCCTATATATGAAGGGAAAGTTAATCCTGAGTTTTGTATAAAGTCAGAAATTATAGAACCAAGTCCCATCGCAATAAATAAGAAAGATGCACCAGTCATAAGTTTCTTTAAGCATAAAATATTTTGATTTTCCTCGTTAAAATCTCCGACTTTTTTTGGAGGAACTTTAGAGTTTTCATCATGAACTGTTTTTATTTTATGGTTGTGAATAAGGTTTCTAGCAACTAATCCCCCAATTATACTACCCATAATTAATCCAAATGTAGCTGAAGCTATAGACACTGTTGTAGCACCAGTTATACCCATACTTTCAAGTAATGGACCAAAAGATCCAGCAGTACCATGACCACCTATCATAGGTATGGACGCAGTGCAAAGACCAAGCAATGGCTGCAAGTTAAATAATGATGCAAGTGTTACACCAACTACATTTTGTAATACAACAAGTAAAATTGCAAGTCCAAGGAAGGTAATAACTTTAATACCACCTTGTTTTAATATTTTAAAGCTGGCAGTAAATCCTATACTTGTAAAAAATGTTGTCATGAAAATTTCTTGTAACGTTGTATCTAAGTTTATAGTAGCGATATCTGTAACTTTTAATATAAGAATTAATATTGCAAATATAAATCCACCGACTACAGAAGGAGGGATGCAATATTTTGAAAGTATAGAAAATTTATTTCTAATATATTTACCAATATAAAACACAATGGAAACTAAAGCCATGGTCTCATAGATGTTTAAATTAAATTCCATTTATTGTTTTAGTCCTTTCTTTAGTAAGATTTTGTATAAAT
>NZ_JANKBY010000153.1:0-8182 GCF_024621905.1 Terrisporobacter muris | reverse complement strand
GTGTAAATATATTTAAAACATCTTTAGAGTATATTGATTTTGATGAAAAAATATTACTTACAAAAAATTATAGACAGAAAAAAATAATTATTGATTTCTCTAACAGATTTTGTGAAAATGCCAATAATTATATAAAAGACTTAAGAAGTAATATAGATAGAGATATATATAAGTTTGGTGATGCAATTATTGAAGAGGGAATTACAGCTCAGATTGTAAAGGTAGAGGACTTAGAAGACCAAATAAACTCAATATTATGGGAAATTGAATACCTTGTAAATAATCAGGGATTAGATTATAGTGATATAGCTATAGTATTTCCATATAATAAAAAGAAATTAAAAAATGGTAAAACAATATACTTCCAATATCTTCTTAGAAAAGCATTGGATGATGTAAGTATTCCATATATTATTGGAGATGATAATTTAACTAAATATGGAAAAAGAAGTGGTATAACTATATCAAATTTATATTTTATTAAGAGTTTAGAATATAAGGCAGTAGTATTTTGTGAATTAGAAATGCTGTATAATCAAACAATAAATGAAGAAAATCAAGACTATCAGGTGAATGATTTCGTTGGAGATTTAAATAAAATATATATGGTTATGAATAGAGCTATCGAGTATTTAACATTTATAACTACTTTTAACGAAAATTCAAGTGAATTAATTAAAATCCTAGTTAATTCTGCAAATAAGTAATGATTTAAAGAAGCACTTATGTGCTTCTTAATTATTTATCAAAGGAAATTTTAATTACTGAAAATTTAAGTTAGTTAAAAGTAAATAAAGTTAAAAAGTATTAGAATAACAGTGAAAGGAGACCTTAAAAAGTGATTAGAATAACAGTGAAAGGAGACTTTATGGATAATAATTACATATTGAGTGAGAGAGAGTTTGAAATATTTCAATTATTTTCAATAAAAATGACACCAGCAACAAAAAAAGATTATTTAAGCAAAATAATTTTATTTAAAGAAAAAACAGAGGTTGAAGACTTATTAGAAGTAACAAAAAATGAATGTGGAGATTTTATAGCATTTATAGAAGAAGAATATGCTACATCAACTTGTGAGAAGATTTTCAGCTATTTACATAGTTTTTATGCTTTTATGAAGAGGGAAAAATATATAGAGTTAAATCCATTTACTTTTGTTAAAAAGCCTATAGTTACAAGAGAAAAGGGGAAAAGAGATGTTTTAAGTATACAAGAGATAAATCAATTAATAGATTCATTGGAAAGGCTTAGTGCTAGGGATAAATTAATAATGGTATTTTTAGTTACAACAGGATGCTTATTAAATGAATTGGTAAAAGTTAAGTGGAAAGATTTAATTGTAGATGAAGAAAATAATTTTTATGTAAGACTTGGTAAAGGGAAAAAGGAAAGAGTAGTAAAGCTTCATCCATATTGTTTCAAGTTAATAGAAAGTTATAGATATTTTTCGGGTCTTAGTGAAATAATAATGCCTTATGACGACTACATATTTACAACGCAAAAGAGTCAATATATAACAGATAGGAATGTAAGATTAATAGTAAAAAAAGCTTTTGATATGGCTGGATTATCACAATACTCAGCCAGGGATTTAAGACATTCATATGCAGCTATCTCTTTGATGCTTGGAGCTGATAAAGAAGATATAAAAAAACAGTTGGGTTGGAGTGATAAATATTATGCTATAAGATATAAAAATGTGTTGAATTTTGTTGATAGTGAAAGTATTGACTATATATTAGGTAAGGATAATTTTAAATTAAATAAAAAATAATATGAACAAATACACATAAACTATTGTTATTGTTCGTTAAATTATATATAATAATCTTTGTAGAAAAAAAAGATTTAGGGATGGTGCAAAAAATGATAGAAAATAAGTACACAACATATTCAAATCCTTTAACAGAAAGATATTGTAGCAAAAATATGAGTTATATTTTTTCTCCTCAATTTAAGTTTTCAACTTGGAGAAAACTATGGATTGCATTAGCTGAGGGGGAAAAACAACTAGGAATAAACATAAGCGATGAGCAAATAGAAGAATTAAAAGCTCATATAGATGATATAAATTTTGAAGAAGCAAAAAAAATAGAAAAAGAAGTAAGACATGACGTAATGAGTCACGTTAAGGCATACGGACTTCAATGTCCAAAAGCAAAGGGTATAATACACTTAGGTGCAACTTCAGCTTATGTTGGTGATAACACAGACGTTATTCAAATGAATGAAGCATTAAAGCTAATAAGAATTAAACTTGTTAACTTGATAGATAACCTTAAAGATTTTGCATTAAAATATAAAGATGTTCCAACTTTAGGTTTTACACACTTTCAAGCAGCTCAACTTACAACAGTAGGTAAAAGAGCGACTCTTTGGGCACAAGACTTAATAATAGACTTAGAAGATTTAAACTATAGATTAGATAATATGAAGCTTAGAGGAGTAAAAGGAACTACTGGAACTCAAGCAAGTTTCATGAGCTTATTTGAAAATGATACAGATAAAATAAAAGAATTAGATAAAATAGTATGCGAAAAAATGGGATATAAAGAATCTTATAAAGTAAGTGGACAAACATACACTAGAAAATTAGATTCTCAAGTATTAAATGTACTTGCTGGAATAGCTCAAAGTATGCATAAGATGACAAATGATATAAGATTATTACAAAGCTTAAAAGAGTTAGAGGAACCATTTGAAAAAAATCAAATAGGGTCTTCTGCTATGGCTTACAAGAGAAATCCTATGAGAAGTGAAAGAATAGCTTCTTTATCTAAATTTATAATTTCTGAATCAATATCTCCAGCATTAGTTGAAGCAACTCAATGGCTAGAGAGAAGTTTAGATGATTCAGCCAACAAAAGACTTGCAATTCCACAAGCATTTATGGCAACTGATGCTATTTTAGATATAGGCATAAACGTAACTGATGGTTTAGTTGTATATGAAAACATGATAAGAAAACATATAGATGAAGAACTACCATTTATGGCTACAGAAAACATACTTATGGAAGCTGTAAAAAGAGGTGGAGACAGACAAGAATTACACGAGGTAATAAGAGAGCTATCTATGAAAGCAGCTTACAGAGTTAAGCATGAAGGTTTAAATAATAACCTAATAGATTTAATAATTGAAGATGAAGCTTTCAAAATATTAGACAAAGAAGAAATAACATCTATACTAGATCCTATGAACTTTGTAGGAAGAGCACCTGAACAAGTTGTAGAATTCGTTGAAGAATATTTAGAACCTGCTATAAGCGATTATAAAGACTGTATAGGTATAGAAGTAGACTTAAGAGTATAGTATTAAATAAAGAGCCTTATGGCTCTTTATTTTTGAAAAGAAATAGAACTATAAGTTATAATAATATAAGAAAATTAAAATAGTGATATTTGTAAAAAGTATTGTACTACAAATATTTTTATTGTAAACTATAGAAGTGGGAAAAAGTCAATAAATTAAGCATCTGAGGTGATTAAATGAACTGTATAGTAACAAATACAATTGGTTTTTTATCAAAAACTTTTCCTAAATTTTATTCAAGTCTTTACTTAGAATACCTAAAGAAATATTCGGCATTATATAATGTAAATAAAACACAATTGAGAGCTTTAGTATTTATAAAAAATCACGGTAGTATAAGTATGACGGAATTATGTGCTAAATTAAACATAGAAAAAGGAAGTCTAACAAGTATGATAGATGACTTAACAAAAAAAGGTTATGTTTATAGGGAAAAGGATTTAGCAGATAGAAGAAAGTATATGATAGTTATTACAGAAGAAGGGGAAAAATTAGCTATAGATTTTACTAGTAAGTTAAGTGATGAATTAGAACAAAAACTATATAAACTAGATGAAAGCGACAGATTAAAATACCAAGAGGCTTTAGAAACTCTTCAGTACATACTAAATAAAGAAGAATTAAATTAATTAAAAAACCATCTTACAAATGTAAGATGGTTTTTTAATTTTTACTTTACTAAAATCATATATTAAGCTTTAGCTAAAGCAGATTTTTCTTTTTCTAATTGGGCATATTCTTCAAGAGCTTCTTTTAATAATTGTCCAGATCTTCTTAAATCTTCTTCTTTTAAGACATAAGCAAGTCTAACTTCATTTTTACCAAGTCCTGGAGTAGAGTAGAATCCTTCAGCTGGGGTACACATAACAGTCTCGTTATCTCTTCTAAATTCTTTCAACATCCATGCAACGAAATCTTCAGCATTTTCAACTGGTAACTTAGCAACAATATAGAATGCGCCCATAGGCTTTTCACAAATGACACCATCAGCTTTCATTAATTCAGTATATAAAGTATCTCTTCTTCTCTTATACTCAGCATTAACCTCTTCGAAATAAGATTTTGGAGTATCATATAAAGCAGCAGCACCTAATTGCTCTATAGTAGCTACACAAAGTCTTCCTTGACAAACCTTCATTATTTCAGCCATAAATTGTTTGTTTTTACAAGCTATAGAACCAATTCTAGCACCACAAGCACTATATCTCTTAGAAACACTATCTATAATAACAACTCTATCTTCAACTTCTTTCATATTTCCGAAGCTTGTATATTCAAGTCCTTCATAAACGAACTCTCTATAAACTTCATCGGCAATTATCCATAAGTCTTTTTCTTTAGCTATTTCAGCTATCATTTGAACTTCTTCTTTAGTATATACGCATCCAGTAGGATTTCCTGGGTTAACAACTAATATAGCGGAAGTTTTGTCATCTATTTTAGCTATGATCTCTTCTTTAGAAGGTAGGTGGAAACCGTTTTCTGCAACTGTAGTAACAGATTTTACTTCAACATTTAAGCATTGTGAAAATCCATTGTAGTTAGTATAGAATGGTTCTGGAACTAATATATTGTCTCCTGGATCACATGCAGCCATAAATGCAAATAATAAAGCCTCACTACCACCGTTAGTAATTATTATATCTTCACTTGCAAAATCCATGTTGTATGTAGTGTAGTATTTTCTTATAGCTTCAATTAATTCAGGCATTCCTTGAGAGCCTGCATACTCTAAAACCTTTTTGTCAAAATTTTTAACAGCATCAAAAAATCCTACTGGTGTTATTATATCTGGTTGGCCTATATTTAAGTGATATACCTTAACTCCTTCAGCTTTAGCAGCTGTAGCGAATGGCGCTAATTTTCTTATTGGTGATTGTTGCATTGAACTAAGTCTCTTTGAAAACTTCATTTGAATATTCCCCCTTATAAACATATGAATTGATTATTATATCTCAATCTAATTTAATATTAGCATAATGGCGAATAAACCGCATTACTATAAAAAAATATATTTCCAAAAAATAGAATAAATATCTTAATTATTTTTTATACAATCTTTTTAATTAGACACAATGAGATTTCAATAGTGCGATAATAATTAAAGTGAATATATTAAATATTTACAAAGGAACTTTGTTAAAATATAATTTATGTAAGACCGTATTATAAAATAAATAACCTTTGAATAAGGCTTTAAATTAGGAGTTTGTGATGAAGGAACTTGGTGTAGATACATTAAATCATAGTAAGGTAATAATAGCTAGAGGGCGACAAGATAGGCCTATGGATAAAGTAAAAAAAGATATAAATAAAGAAGAGAATGAAGAATATGATAAAGATTGTCCTTTTTGTAGAGGAAATGAAGAAAATATTTCGCAGGAGACTGATGTAATAAATAAAAATAATCAATGGGTAGTGAAATCTGTAAAAAATAAATATCCAATAATAGATGATAACCCTTTAAGTGAAATTAAAGGAGAACATGATGTAATAATAGATACATATAAACATAATGGAAATTTTTTTAATATGAATGAAGAAGAGTTTTATTACTTATTATTAATATATAAAAATAGATTTAAAGATTTCAAAGAAAATAAAAATGTTAAGTATATTTGTTTATTTAAGAATCATTTAAGAGATGCTGGAGCATCTCTAATGCACTCACATTCTCAAATTTTATCGTTACCATTTATTCCTCCAGACTTAAGAGAAGAATATAAAGTTTGTGATGAGTTTTACAAAAAAATGGGTATAAATATGTATAAATATATTATTCAAGAAGAGATTAAGTATGAAAAAAGACTTATACATAATGACGAAGATTTTTTTGTGTTTGTGCCTCAGGTGTGTAGATTTAGTGGAGATACAGTAATTATACTTAAAGAAAACATATATTTTTATGAAATGGATGATAATAAATTAAAACAACTTTCTGTTATATTAAAGGAATTATTCGGTAAATTATATGATGAACATGGTAATTGTCCTTTTAATTTATATATTCATAGTCACCCGATAAATGAAAAAGAGGACTATAAAGACATATATAATGCACATATTCATATAGTACCAAGAAAATTTAATTTTGGTGGATTTGAATTAAGTACTGGAATGTATGTTTCATCAGTTAAATCAGAAGATATAGCAAGTAAATTAAAATTTGACTAACAAGGAGATAAAAAATGAAACTTATATCATGGAATGTAAATGGAATAAGAGCGTGTGTAGGAAAAAACTTTATGGAATTTTTTGATGAAGTAGATGCAGATATATTTTGTTTACAAGAAACAAAATTACAAGAAAATCAAATTGATTTAAAATTAGAAGGATATTATCAATACTGGAATTATGCTAAAAAGAAAGGGTACTCAGGAACAGCTATATTTACTAAAAAAGAACCAATGAGTGTAACTTATGGAATAGATATTGAAGAACATGATCAAGAAGGTAGGGTTATAACGTTAGAATTTGAAGATTTTCATATTGTAACTGTGTATACACCTAATTCTCAGAATGAGTTAAAAAGACTTGATTATAGAATGAAGTGGGAAGATGATTTTAGAGAGTATTTAAAAAAGCTAGATGATATAAAACCAGTCATAGTATGCGGTGATTTAAACGTAGCACATAAGGAAATAGATTTGAAGAACCCTAAAACCAATAGAAAAAATGCTGGATTCACTGATGAAGAAAGAAATAAATTTACAGAGCTTCTTGAAGTAGGTTTTGTAGATACATTTAGATATTTTTACCCAGATGAAGAAAATATTTATTCATGGTGGTCTTATAGATTTAAGGCAAGAGAAAAGAATGCAGGATGGAGGATTGACTATTTCTGTGCGTCGGAAAAGTTAAAAGATAGGTTAGTAAGTGCTAAAATACATACAAAAGTGCTAGGTTCTGATCACTGTCCAGTAGAATTAGTAATTGAATAATAAAATTAGTCATAATATTAAAATCCTTCCTAGATATTAAAGGAAGGATTTTTTAATCTTTTAAATTATTTTTTTCTTGGGAAGATTTGCTTCTTCTACCCATTTTATAAGCAAGATGGATAATTTTTTTTTCTTCCTTGTTTAAGTCTCTATTTAGAATCTTTTTAAACTCACTGAAAATATTATCATAATTTACTTTTCTCTTTGTGACAGACTTCTTTTTATCATCATTATTAAAATTATAATTTTTAGTTTCTATTTCATCATTAAAAATTTTTTTAAATACGAGAGATGTATAATAAGCGTCATTTAAAGCATTATGATAAGATTTATCTTGATTTAACTCTAATAAAGTAATTGCATTTTGAAGACCAATACTTTTTCCTGTTGGATTATTGAAATAAACAGAAGCATGATGTTGAACATTTATATAATTGCTAGACAAATTATCTGTAGATAAATTATGATATTTAATATTTCTATACAACTCTTTTAGATCTCCATTACCCCAAACACATAGGATATTTTTCTCTTCATTGATAAAAGACTTAAACATGTTAAATGCTTCAGGAAAGCTAGGCGCATTTTTTACATCTTCATTATTTATATTGGTCATTTTTTTTATGAAGGGATGAATTACCTTATATATATTAGGTTTAACAAAAGTATTAAAAGTATCAATCATATCTAAGTTAGAGTCCAATTTGACAGCGCCTATTTGGATAATCTCAAAAGGACATGTTTCATCCGAAACTGTTTTATTTAGCTTTCTATCAAATCCCTGATTAAACTCTAAATCAAAAACTATATATTCCATAAAATCTTTCTCCTAAAATAATAATTGTGCAAATACTATAATTAAAGAATATAAAATTGAAATAAACTATAATATCTATTTTTAAGTATAACCTATTATTAATAAAAAG
>NZ_JANKBY010000152.1:0-8203 GCF_024621905.1 Terrisporobacter muris | reverse complement strand
ATTTTTAAGTAAAATATTAAATTATGTTAATGATTATATTCCACAAAATAATTAAAAAATATTTATTTATTATTTTAGTTTATATTCTTAGTATTAACTATTTATTAAAGATTTAAAAATATATGAAAAAAAAATTTGAGAAATAAAAAAGAACTACTAAATGTACTGCACCCCAATTGTTGGACCCAAAATCTAATGATTGGTGTGTTTTGCATGACAAAATATAATTATAGTTTTAAACTACAAGTAGTAAAATCTTATTTAAATGGAGAAGGCGGATATAAACATGTAGCAGCTAAATATAATATCCCAAATGAATCTCAAGTTAGAAGGTGGGTTAACTTATATACTACCTTCGGCGAAGATGTTTTAGAAAGAAAAAATAATTTTATCATTTAATTTATCACTAAAACCAACTTTTGAACCTATTGAAGATGCACTACTTAAAGCTATTAATATTACAAAAGATTGCCCTTATAGAAGAACATTTCATTCTGATCAAGGATGGGCATATCAAATGAATAGATATACAGAACTTCTTCAAGTAAATAAAATTTTTCAAAGTATGTCTAGAAAAAGTACTTGTCTTGATAATTCTCCTATGGAAAATTTTTCAACTATTATAATAATGATTGAATTAAGGAAAAATTAAATTGGAATAGTCCTGTTACTTATAGAATTAAACATAATTCAACTTTGTACAATTAAATAAATAACACTGGGATGAAAATTATCATACCAGTGTTAAGTCCAACTTTTAGGTCTTAGTACAAAAAGCAGTTCTTTTTTTATTGAGGTTCTTCTAACATCCATTTAATATAAACACCATATCCTACAGTAGGATTATTTTCTAAAGCATGAGATACAGCACCAACTATTTTGTTACCTTGTACTATTGGAGTTCCACTCATTCCTTGTACAATACCACCAGTTTCTTTTAAAAGCTGAGGGTCGGTAATTTTAATTTTAATTCCTTTTGAGTCAGGCTTTCTTTGTTTCTCAATATTAATTATTTCAACATTATATTTTTTACATACGTTGCTTTTGTTTTGTAAGATAATTTGAGCTTTTCCTAATTTAACTTCATCTACTTCTGCCACTTTATACTTTTTGTAATTAGATAAATCCATATTATTAATTACACCTTTAATGCCAAAAGTAGTATTATCATCAAATTCACCAATTACATTGTTTTTTGTGGCATTTATACATCCTACATTACCTTTACAAGATTTCTTAATATTTAAATTGTTTGTTAATGAAATACAACCTTTTTTTATAGGAATTTTTCTTGTAGTTCCTATATTAATAGAGTGAGCTACAGCACCAAATTCATTTGTATTAGGATTAATATAAGTTAAAGTAGCAAAACCTGATATGAAGTTATTAAAATTAATTTTTTCTAAGGCATTTTTATCACATTTTAAACAAAAAACTGAATTTTCTCTTCTTATTAAGACTGAAGCATCATCATCTCTATTTAATGAAGAAATAGCATAACTAAAATCTTCATAAGAAGTAATATCATTATTTTCTACCTTTAAAATAGAATCACCTATTTTTAATGGACAATTATCAATTTCATTTCTAACAATGATATTTTTTAATTCTGCATCAATTTGTAATATATTTCCCATAGGTATTAAGTATTCACAATCATTTTTTTCTAAAGATTGTGAATAAATAAAATTATTTGAGAAAAAATATAGAAAAACATAAAAAAATATTAAAACTAAACCATTTATTCTATTTTTTATTTTTGATGAAGCAATTTCATCTTTAAAAATTTTATTTAAAATATAAAACACCTTCTTTCTGTCATGAGTTCATGTTGGTGCTTTAATATTATCTTGCTCAGTATAGGAGTTTTAATCCTTGGAAATGAGTTTCAACAAGGGCGAAGATTTCAAAAAAAAACAAGGGATAATTTAAAATGGCTAAATTTAAACGACAAAAAAATAAAAGAAATAAAAACATGTAATTTTATTGTAAGATATGTTTTTATTTCTTTTTTTTTATGATTTTTTTACCATTATTACCGTCATTTTTTGAGGAAGTTACTGCAACATCAGCGACAGGAGGAGTAAAGACTGGATTATTAGTATTATTATTGCAATTGTTTACACTTTGTATTAATGCTAATTCATCAGACAAAACAGCAAAAAAGGTAGATAATATTCCTAAATCTGTTGAAGATAATTCTTCACCCAAAGCAATAGCTAGAGTTGAAGCTAGAACAATATAGTCGACTGAGCTAAAACAACAAAGTTTAGAGTGTGTATTTTTACTACTGCTAGATTGACTTGATTGAGTATTACTATAAGCAGAACTTTTTTGAGCTTTGGAGTTATTGTTAATGTTTTCTTTTTGGCAGTTACTTCTTTTTTTAGACTTCTTTTTTCTATTTGGATTATTTTTTGTTTCACTCATTTATTTAATCTCTGAATAGAGATTTATAATCACCTCCAAAACTAGATATATAAATATATATGTTAAACATAGAAAATAAAAAACTATGAAGATAAATAAGCCAATCAAAAGTAGGAAATAATAATTTATATTAAAATATTATAGAAAAAGAAAGGAAGGCTTATGAAACTTTATAAAGTATCACTTATTATTATAATGATTTTAGGGATAATCTTTATTGGCAACTCTGACCCAATGAAAAACTTATATAAAAACAGTGCATCTATAATAACGGGGTTAAAAATAGATGACAAAAGTAAAAATTCAACTAAAAAGGAAGATACAAAGGAGAAAGAGAAAGCTGAAAAATATTTAATTTGTATAGATCCAGGTCACCAAGCCAAGGGAGATTGGAAAAGTGAACCTGTAGGACCTGGATCACCATACCAAAAAGCTAGAGTTTCTTCTGGTACAGTCGGTATAAGTACAAAAAAACCAGAATATATTTTGAATTTAGAAGCATCTGAAGTTTTAAAACATATATTAATAAGTAAAGGTTTTGAAGTTATTATGACTAGAGAAAGTCATGATGTAAATATAAGTAATTTAGAAAGAGCTACATTTGCTAATAATAAGAATGCAAATATGGTGATTAGAATCCACGCGGATGGTTCTGACGATACATCAATAACAGGTGCATCCATTTTAATTCCATCGCAAAAAGGTAAATATACATCATCAATCTTTGAAGCTAGTTATGAATGTGCTAATTTAATAAAAAGTAAAATGGACAATGGCGGATTTAAAGTTAATGGAATCTTTGAAAGAGATGACTTAACAGGATTCAATTGGTCCAAAGTACCAGTAGTATTGGTAGAAATGGGATTTATGAGTAATTATAATGAAGATGAGATGATGTCTAATAAAGAATATCAAAGAAAAATGATGCAAAGTATTGCTGACGGAGTAGAAGAGTATTTTCAGACTAATTAAAGTGGTGATATAAATGAATAATCGTGTAGAAAAAGTTTGTGGTAGACTAATATCTCAAACCTTTAGAGTAATAAATCCTATTAAAAAGAAAATTATAAATACAAACTGTGAAGTACATTTATTTATTCAAAACAGCGCATTAGATGTACTAAGAGAAGACAGGTATGATAAACAAGCACAGTTTTATAAAAATTTTGAACCCTATATAAATAAAGGATTAGTATGGGCTGACCAAGATTTCAAATCATATTTTCATTTTTATAATCCTGAAGATAAAAAGGGCATGTATGGTCATACAACAAATGCTATGACTTTAGCAAATACTTACTATAAAAATGCACTACACTTTATCAGTAAAAATGATTATGAAAATGGAATGGCTTATTTTGGTGCAATGTGTCACGTAATACAAGATGTGACAATACCTCAACATGCTAAAAGAAAATTGTTAGATAGTCATAAACAATTTGAAACTTATGTGAAATTAAATTATAGAAAAGTAAAACGATTCAAAACAAAGGAAGGACCTTTAGTTTATAATAGTGTGAGTGACTATATAGATTTTAACTCTAGAAGTGCTTTAAATTTTGATTATATGTACAAAGGCATAAATGATGATAAAACAAAATTCTACCTTGTAGCATTTAATGCCCTCAATCTTGCTCAGAGAAGTACAGCGGGATGTATGCTAATGTTTTATGATGACTTAGAAATGATAAGGAAAAAGGATAAATATAACTAATTAATAAAAGAGCCAACTTAAAATTTTAAGATGACTCTTTTTCTTTATATAATCATATTTTGCTTATTGAAAAAAGGTAAAAATAATAAATATACATTTTTATAAAAATGAAATATAATAGTATAGATATTATAGACAAAAAATTTATGAAGAGGTGTGAAAATGCTTGTAGTAGAAAATGTCAGTCATGGATTCGGGGCTAGAGTTATACTAGAAAATGTATCTTTTAGACTTAAAAAAGGTGAACATATAGCACTAGTTGGTGCAAATGGTGAAGGTAAATCTAGTTTTTTAAATATAATAACAAAAAAACTTATGCCAGACGCAGGAAATATAAAATGGTCTTCAAGAGCGACTGTTGGTTATTTAGATCAGCATTCAGTTCTTGAAAAAGGAAATACAATAAAAGATATTCTTAGAGGTGCTTTTAAGCATATGTTTGAACTAGAGCAAGAAATGCTTGCTATGTATGACAAAATGGGTGAAGCAAGTGATGAGGAGATGACTAAACTTCTTGAAGAAACGGCTGAAATCCAAACAATATTAGAAAATAGTGGATTTTATACAATAGATGCAAAAATCCAAGAAGTAGCTAACGGACTAGGTCTTGGAGAAGTTGGATTAGATAGAGATGTTGATGATTTAAGTGGAGGACAAAGAACAAAAGTACTCTTAACTAAATTACTTTTAGAAAGTCCAACAATACTTATCCTTGACGAGCCTACTAACCATTTAGATGAGGAACATATAGTATGGCTTACTAGATATCTTCAAGAATACGAAAACAGCTTTATCTTAGTATCACATGATGTTCCATTTATAAATGATACTTGTAATGTAATTTATCATATAGAAAATGCAGAGCTTACTAGATACAAAGGCAACTACGATGAGTTTGTAAGACTTAATGAAATTAAGAAAAGACAGGAAGAAAGTGCTTATGAAAAGCAAGTTGAAGAAAGAAGAAAGCTTGAAGATTTCGTACAAAGAAATAAAGCAAGAGTTGCCACACGTGGTATGGCAAACTCTAGACAAAAAATACTTGATAAGATGGAAATTTTAGAAAGACCAAAGGAAAAAATAAAACCAACATTTGATTTTAGAAATGCTAGAGCGGCTTCTAGATTTATATTCCAAACAGATAACTTAGTATTAGGTTACAATGATCCTTTAACTAAACCATTAAACTTTCAACTAGAAAGAGGGCAAAAAATAGCTCTTAAAGGTATGAATGGTATAGGTAAGTCTACATTACTGAGAACATTACTTGGAATACAAAAACCATTTGATGGATCAGTACAATTAGGAGATTATTTAGAAGTAGGATATTTCGAGCAAGAGTCTTCAAAGGATAATTACAACACTGCTTTAGATGATGTATGGAATGAATATCCAGTATTAACAAACTATGAAGTAAGACAAGCTTTAGCTAAATGTGGCCTTTCAAATGAGCACATAACTTCTCAAGTTAGAGTTCTTAGCGGAGGAGAAGCTGCTAAGGTTAGACTTTGTAAATTAATGCTTAAAGATATAAACTTCTTAGTACTTGATGAGCCTACTAACCACCTAGATGTGGAGGCTAAGGATGAGCTAAAGAAAGCTATAAAAGAGTTCAAAGGAACTGTTTTATTAGTTTGTCATGAACCTGAATTTTACAGTGACATAGTAGATGATGTATGGAATATAGAAGATTTCACTACTAAAATAGTATAAATTTAATTTTTAGAATATGAGCAACGGTATATTTATATATCGTTGCTTAAAAAATATAAAGGGAAATAAAAAATTTATTTTAAGGGGATTATAAATGAAAAGATTATTAAATATCTTGATTTCATTTTCATTGGCTATTTTTATAATCAGTGGTTCAGTAATATTAGCTTTAAAGTGTAAAAGTTTATATTATTATGATGTGAAAAAATTAAACATAAGTGCTATGAGTGGATTTAGTGAAGAGGAAATTAAACTAAACTACGATTACTTAATTGACTATAATTTAAATGCAAATGTTGGGGAATTTAACTTGCCTACAATTAAATATTCTGAAGAAGGAAAAATTCATTTTGAAGAAGTAAGAAATATATTTCAAGTTATTAAAAGTGTGTTTTACATAAGTGGAATAATTTCTTTATTGGGAGTAATTTTAAGTATTAAAAATAAAAATATAAATTTTTTAAATGCTACATCAATAATTACAATATTATTGCCAATAATTGCAACAATACCACTTGTTATTAATTTTAATTATTTCTTTATAAAATTCCATGAGGCAGTATTTTCTAATGATTATTGGATATTTGATCCTAGAATAGATCCAGTGATTAATATGTTGCCACAGGATATATTTTTCCACATAGGGATATTGATTTTAGCAATAGTACTTATAGTAAGCATTTTGCTACAAATAAGTTATAGAGTGTTAAATAAAAGATTAAAATAAATTATAAGACCGTGATTTGGTAAAATTGCCAAATCATGGTCTTATAATTTATATGGATTTATTGGAATGAGAATATATATTATATGTAAAAAAGTTAAAATTATTCAATATATTGTAGAATACAGAGATGAAATATTATAAAATCTTATAAGAACGATAATATTTTTAACATTGTACAAATCAAATTGGAGGTAATATGGAGGGAATATGATAAAGAATAAAGTAAATGGTGTTACGGCTAAATTACTAGCAATTGCACTAATTTTGAGTGCTAATTTTTTACCACTAGAAGTACAAGCCTTAAATAAAAAGGATACAGTAATCACTAGTCAAGTTGAAAAAAGTTCAAAAACTACACAAAAGGGAGTAGTAAATACGAAGTCTTTAAATATTAGAAAAGGAGCTGGAACTAAATATTCGAAGATAGGTTCTTTATCTAAAGGTGATAAGGTTCAAGTAGAAGGTAAAACTTCTAGTGGATGGTATAGAATCAAGTATAAGAAGACTTACGGATATGTTAGTGCAAAATATATAAAAATCACATCAACTAACTCATCAAGCTCAAGCACAACATCAAAAGCTACAAAAGTTAAATATACGGGTACTACAACTGGTGGTTTGAATGTAAGAAAGGGTGGATCAACATCCTATTCTAAAATAGGGTCATTAAAAAAAGGAAGTAAATTACAAATAATTGTTAAGCTTTCAAATGGTTGGTATAAAATCAAATATAAGAATACATATGGGTATATTATTGGAAAATATGTAAAAAATGTTAAAGCAATTAATTCATCAAATTCAAACTCTGAAGAGGTAATTATAAAAACTGGTACTATAAATATATCATCAGTAGATGTTATGAAAAAATCCTCTCTAGAATCTACTAAAATAGGAACTTTATCAAAAGGAAATAAAGTAGATATTACAAAAATAGAAAGTAATGGATGGTATAGAATTAAATATAATGGTGATTATGGATATGTTGAAACTTCTTATATAGATCTTAATAAAGAAAGAACAGATTTAAATAATTTCTTGTTTGTAGGAGATTCATTCACATATCTTATGAAAGATACTATAGCATCTAAAAATAAAAATGTATATATACATGCTAAGAGTGGAAGTATGCCAGGATATTGGATAGATAAAGTATCAAGTATGCCTAAAAACTCAAAGGTAGATGGAGTTGTTTTATTAATAGGAGTAAATGGTGCAGGATATGAGTCAAATAGAACTGATGTTAAGATTTTAATTAATAAATTATCTGAAAGATATCCAGATAAGACTATTTATGTGCAAAAGATTTTCCCAGTGGGAAGAGCGTTTAAAAGTGCAAATCCTTATTCATTTAATCAAAAGATATCAGGCCTAAATAGTGTTATAGAGTCTCACTGCAAAAAAGTAGACAATGCTGTATTTATAAACACTACGTCAGGATTTATAGATAATGATGGCTACTTACTAAATCATAGTGGAGATGGGTTACATATAGCATCTAAATATAACAACAAATTTTATAGCAATATATTTAATGCAGTAAAAAAAGCAGAAAAATAAATATTCTATATAATATAAAAAAGGAGATATTAATATCTCCTTTTTTATTAATCATCTTTTTT
>NZ_JANKBY010000151.1:0-8284 GCF_024621905.1 Terrisporobacter muris | reverse complement strand
ATTCTTAATATTTTTTCAATATATTGAAATCTAACTAAACTTATATTACAATTATAGTAATTTCAATATATTGAATTTATAAAAATTTATGGGAGGTTATTATGAAAACATTGATTAGTTCCGATAATATATGGGTATTATGGGCTTTTATTACAGGATGGGCAGCTTTTAGTATTTATTTAGAACAAAAATTTGAATGGGCTTCTAAAGTTTCAGGAGCTATTATCGCCCTTATAGGTGCATTAATCTTCTCTAACTTAAAAGTTATACCTACAGAATCTGTAGTTTATGATCAAGTATGGTCTTATGTTGTTCCTCTAGCAATAACATTACTTCTTTATCAATGTAACATTACAAAGATATGGAAAGAAAGCGGAAAAATGTTGGTATTATTTTTAGTTAGTTCCATAGGTACTATGCTTGGATCTACTTTAGGCTTTTTACTTTTAAATAAGCATATTCCTGAATTAGCACAAATAGCTGGTATGATGACTGGCTCATACATAGGTGGTGGTGCAAATTTTGCTGCCATGGCAAGTGCTTTTGAAATTCCTGGAGATCTAGTTTCAGCAGCAGTAGTTTCTGATAATTTATTAATGGCTCTTTATTTCTTTGTATTAATATCTATTCCATCTATAGCTCTATTTAGAAAAAAATTTAAACATCCTCATATAGATGAAGTTGAAAAAATAGGAGTAAAAGAAGGTGAAACAGCTGCATCTTCATACTGGAAAAGTAAAGAAGTATCTTTAAAAGATATAGGATTTTGTATAGGTTCTGCTTTTATTATAGTTGCTGTATCAGTAAGCTTAGCAGAATTTTTATCTTCTATTATTCCAACGTCTAATGCTTTCCTAAAAATACTTAATACTTTACTTGGAAATCAATATTTAATAATAACTACAGTTACAATGCTTTGTGCTACTCTTAAATCCGACTTCTTTGGAAACTTAGGTGGAGCTCAAGAAATAGGTACATTTTTAATTTATCTTTTCTTTGTTGTTATAGGTGTACCTGCATCAATATCATCTATAATAAACAATTCGCCTCTTCTATTAGTGTTTTGTTTAATAGTTGTTCTAATAAACATGTTAGTAACATTTGGTGTAGCAAAATTATTCAAGTTCAACTTAGAAGAAGCAATTTTAGCTTCTAATGCGTGTATAGGTGGACCTACAACGGCTGCAGCTATGGCTGTTTCAAAATCTTGGTCTAAACTTATAGCACCAATTATGTTAATTGGAACTTTAGGCTATGTAATTGGAAATTACTGCGGTATCATAGTTGGAAACTTTTTAATGTAGTAAGTAGACTATTTATGAAAGAAGGGGTATTATGATATTTGATTGTCACTCAGATACTTTCACTCATATTACTTTAAAAAGGGCTGAAAATGAGCATAATATTTTTAAAAATTATCATTTAAATAATTTTAAAAAAGGTAATGTTTGTGGTGGTATCTTTGTTATATGGATAGATCCACCTTATGATAATAATCCATCTCTTAGAGCAGAAGAAATAGTAAATGCTTTAAAAGATGAGATTAAAGAAAGTAAAGATGTTATCAATGTAGTTAAATCATATAGGGATATTGGGAAAGGTTTTGCTAAAAGTAAAGTTGATATTGTAATTGGCATGGAAGGTTTAAGTCATATAGGTAGTGATATTGATAAAATTAATTATTTTTATGATGAAGTTCATGCAAGACATGCTTCTCTTACTTGGAATGAAGGAAATGAATTAGCTACAGGTGTTTGTGGTGATAATAATAGAGGATTAACTTTAGCTGGTAAAAATGCTGTTAAAAGATTAGAAGACTTAAATATGTTAGTAGATGTATCTCATCTAAACGAAAAATCTTTTTGGGACTTAATCAATATAGCTTCAAAACCAGTAATAGCATCACATTCCAATGCAAAATCATTATGTGATGTAAAAAGAAATCTTTCAGATAGTCAATTAAAATCTATTGCAGAAAGTGGAGGTGTAGTTGGTCTCAATGGATTTAGTGGATTTGTAAGCCACGATAAAAGTAAACAAAATCTAGAAGGCTTTGTAGATCATATAGATTATATGGCTGACCTAATAGGTATAGATCATGTATGCTTAGGATTTGATTATTGTGATTATTTAGAAAGCAATACGCTTTCTTCCTTTTCAAAAGATATAAATAACCCTAATGTAAAAAATCTTCAATGCGCTTCTCACTCCAACAACGTTACAAAGGAACTTAGAAAGAGAGGTTATTTTGAAGATGAAATAGACAAGATAACTCATAGAAATATCTTTAGAGTTATGGAAAATGTTTTAGGATAAAAATTCACTTTACTCAAAGAAAAGAGGAATGTTACCTTTAGTACATTCCTCTTTTCTTTTGCAATAAACCACAATATTTAAAAATTAAGCCCCTTGTGGTACTTTCAGATTTACCAACTTAAACATATAATTACTACTATAAAAAATAAATTTGCTACTAAAAATAAGTATCTGGAAATTATTTGCTTGGTTAAATCTAAATGCTAGTGGCAAAAAATAAAATATAGTAATTTTAATCTTATGCTACTTATACATGAGATATATTGAGGAGTTGTTAATTATGAAGAAAAAAGTGGCTGTTTTAATGGGTGGAATGTCTACTGAAAGAGAAGTTTCTTTAAATTCAGGAAGAGCTGTTCTTAATGCTTTAGATAGAGATAAATATGAAGTACATGAAATAATATTAAATAATAAAATGGACGTTATAAATAAAATGCCAGAAGGAATCGAGTTTGCCTTCTTAATGTTACATGGTAAGTATGGTGAGGATGGTACTATTCAAGCCATATTAGAATCCATGGACATACCTTACTCTGGATGTGGTCCTTTAACTTCTGCCATGTGTATGGACAAAAACATAACTAAAAAAATGTTAAGGGATTCTGGTGTGCCAACTGCAAATTGGACTATAGCAAAATCAATAGAGGATATAGACTATGATAAAATAGAAAAAATGGGTTATCCAGTCTTTATAAAACCAAATAGTGGTGGATCTTCTGTTGCAACATTCAAGGTTGAAAGAAAGGAAGATGTTGAAGCTGCTGTAAAGGCTGGTTTAGAAGTTGATGATGTGGTAATGATAGAAGAATATCTACCAGGAGATGAATACACTTCTTTTGTTTTAGATGGTGAGATTTATCCAACAATAAAAATATCAAGCACTACAGGTTTCTTTGACTACGAAGCAAAATATTCAACTGGTGCTAATGCAGCAAAAGAAGAAATAGTTTATTTAGGTGATGAATTGCAAGAACAAATTAATAAAGCATCTAAAACAGTTTGGGATATCTTCTACTGCAGGGCTTATGTAAGAGTAGATTTCATATTATCAAATGGAAAATTTTATGTTCTTGAACTAAATACCCTTCCAGGAATGACAACTACAAGTTTAATTCCAAGAAGTGCTAATGCTAAAGGTTTATCTTACAGTGAATTAGTAGATAAAATAATGGAGACGTCAGTGAAATAACAGCCTAGACTAAAATAAGTTTATTTAATATAATTACCTTATATATTAATAAAGCTTAGAGGTGATAATTTGTTATTCTCCGATTTAATAATTAATGAGAATGAACCAATATATATTCAGATAAAAAAATATTTGGAAGAAATGATTTCAAAAGGTCTTCTTCCTCATAACTCTAAGCTTCCTTCCACAAGGGAGCTTAGTTTACTTTTAAATGTAAGTAGAAATTCTATTGTCTCTGCTTATGAGGAGCTAAAGTCTGATGGTACGATTTATTCAGTTTCTGGAAAAGGAACTTTTGTAAATAGTGATAATAGCGTTAATAATAGTCATTGGAATATAAATTATAAAAACTTTGAAAATGATTATATGAAAACATGCAATGATATGGACATTATGAAAAGCGAGATTCGTTGGAAATCAGGCCAGATTTCTTTTAAAAGTATATCTCCTGATGGTGATTTGTTTGATATGGAAGAATTAAAAAAATCTTTTTTAAATAGATTTAATTTAGAAGGCCATAAATTGCTTAATTACGGTTATGCTAGGGGATATAAACCTTTAATAGATTATTTACATGATTATATGAATAAAAAGGGTGTAAATACTACTAATAAAGATATTTTGATAGTCAATGGCTTTACAGAAGGGTTGAATGTTATAATCTCAACACTTACTAATAAAGGAGATTATATACTTTGTGAAAATCCTACACATAATACCTCTATCAAAATAATGAAATCTTATGGTTTAAATATTATTCCCATGAATATAGATGAAAATGGTCTTGATTTTGATGATTTAAATGAAAAATTAAAAAAACATAAAGGAAAAATAAAATTTTCTTATATTACGCCTTCTTATCATAATCCTACAGGTATGGTTATGTCTCCAGAAAATAGATATAAGTTTTATAATTTAATGAAAAAAAATAATATACCAACTATAGAGGATGGATTTAACGAAGAACTTCTTTACTCTTCTTCTCATATTTTCCCCATCTGTTCTTTAGATAATAATAGTAATGGTGTTATTTATATTGGTAGTTTTTCTAAAATACTATTTCCAGGACTTCGAATAGGATGGGTTTTATGTGATAAAAATCTTATAGATCGATTAGAAAGTGTAAAAAGATGCACTACTATTCATGTTTCTTTCTTAGATCAGGGTATTCTATATGATTATTTACAAAATGGTGCCTTCGAGAAATATATAAAGAAAACTAGAAAGTTTTATGGCGATAAATTTAACTTTGCTAAACAGTGTGTTCAAAAATACATAAAATGCGATTATATCTTAGGAGATGGTGGTCTTCATTTATTTTTAATTTTCAAAAATTTGGATACTAGAAAGCTTCTAGATGAATGCTATAAAAAAGATATAATCTTTATGCCTGGTGATTTGTTTTATATTGATGATAAAGGTAAAAATACCATTCGACTAGGACTATCTCGATTATCTGATGATGATATAGAAAAAGGAATTAAAATTATAGGTGAAACTATAAAAGAATTAGAATATAAATAAATTACGATTTATAATTATGATAGAAAATGCGTAAACATTAAAGTTTACGCATTTTTTATGTTATATTTGACCATCTTTCACTAACTCAAATGTACTTTATAATAGGTTTGTATTTTTCAGTATTCCTTTTTTATATTAAAGGCTTCCAAGCAATATACTTTATATGTTATAATTAAGTTATGTATTATACTTTACTTTTTAAGATTAATTCATAATAAGTAAATTTAAGTTTTAATGGAATAATACTAATAACAAAATTTATTTTGATAAATATACATAGGGAGGAATCTTTTAATGGCGAATATAAATCTTAATAGACAAGAATTAGAAAATATATATGGTCAAATAAGTCCTTTTGAGTTTAAAAATAAACTTATAGAACTTGCAACCATATCAAATAGAAAAAGTACTAGAACTTTACTTGATGCTGGTCGTGGAAATCCAAACTGGGTTGCTGCTACACCTAGAGAAGCATTCTTTACTTTTGGTCATTTTGCAATAACAGAAAGTAGGTTTTCTTGGGATAATGGTGACTTAACTGGAATTCCTAAAAAAACAGGAGTATATAATCGTTTTTGCAAATTTATAGAAGAAAATTCTTCTATGCCAGGAGTAAGCGCTTTAAAAGAAATTATAGATTATGGTATAAATGATTTAGATTTCAATGCAGATCATTTTTTACACGAATTAACTGATGCAATAATTGGAGACAACTATCCTTTCCCTGACAGAATGCTTATTCATATAGAAAAAATAGTTAAAGAATATTTAAAAGCAGAAATGAAATATGACTTGGACAAAGGTGGAGACTTTAATGTATTTGCTGTAGAAGGTGCCACTGCAGCTATGTGTTATATATTTGACTCATTAATCGCAAATAATCTTCTTCTTAAAGGTGATAAAATTGCTATTATGACTCCAGTTTTTACACCTTACTTAGAAATACCTCATCTTCCTAGATACGAGTTTGAAGTTGTGTATATAAACTCTGATGAAGTTGATGAAAAAGGTGAACACACTTGGCAATGTTCCGAGAAAGAATTGGAAAAATTAGCTAATCCAGATATAAAGGCGTTATTTGTAGTTAATCCAAGTAATCCACCTTCTGTTGCCATATGTGATAAGTCTATCTCAAAAATAGTAAACATAGTTAATGAACATAACCCTGATTTAATGATAATCTCTGATGATGTTTATGGTACTTTTGTTCCAGGATTTAGATCTTTAATGGCAGACTTACCATACAACACTATCGGAACTTATTCTTACTCAAAATACTTTGGTGTTACAGGATGGAGACTTGGTACTATTGCTTTACATGAAGAAAATGTATTTGATAAATTAATAAAAGAACTACCTTATTCTATAAGAAAAAGAACTAATAAAAGATATGCTGATATGAATCCAATACCAGAAAATGTACCTTTTATAGATAGAATAGTTGCTGATAGTAGACAAGTTGCCCTAAACCACACTGCTGGACTTTCTACTCCACAACAAGTTCAAATGGCATTCTTCTCTGCTTTTACTCTTATAGATAGAAAGAATGAATACAAGAAAAAAACTATGGATATATGTATTAGACGTAAAAATTTATTATTTAACTCTTTAGGTTTAGAGTTAAACAATGATGCAAATGATGCTTGTTACTATACTCAATTTGATTTATTGCAATGGGCTGAGAAAAATCACGGTATAGGATTTGCTAATTACTTAAAAGAAAATTATAAACCTGTAGATATATTATTTGATTTAGCTCAAGATTCATCAATAGTTTTACTTGGTGGTGGTGGGTTTGCTGGTCCTGAATGGTCAATTAGAATTTCACTTGCTAACCTTTATGATGAAGCTTATGCAACTATTGGTATAGCTTTAAGAAGGATACTTGATGATTACGTAACTAAATGGAAAAAAACTTTATAATAAATATATAGGAGAGGTAACATAACCTCTCCTACTTTTATATATTAATGCTATCTTTTTATATGTTTAAAATAACTTAAAAACTTGTCCTTTTCTTCTTCATTTACAAAAGAGCTACAAGGTATAATATGAACTGGACTCAATTTTCCAATATATAGTATGATGCTTCCATCAACTTCTTTAATATTATCTATACCTTTTATCCTTTGCTCTGTTCTCTCTTTATTATTAGTTACAATAATATGCTCATCATTTATTTCTAAAGTTCTTTCTCCAATCAAAGTTGGTCTTAAAGTTAACAGTGCATTTATTTCTTTATCAACTTTAGATTTTAAAGATTTATTTATTACAAAGCAACATATAATATAAACTGTAACTATGATTAAAATTGCTTTTAAATAATCCGTCATCTCTATTATATAAAATTGAGATATTTCATCTAAATATCCACTATAAAATAAATACATTGCAAAAAATACCAATGCTATTCCTATGCATTTTGTATTTCTTGATACTTTAAAAACTCCTTCATATGCTTTTTTATAATCCTCATAGCTATTAGAATAATTTATAATCATAACAAATCCCCTTACTATTTCAATTTAATAAATCCATCTTTAACTAACATATCTAAACTTTCTTCTAATTCTTTTAAATCTACTATTTCTAAAGATATAGTTAAATCTTTTTTAGTTTCTTTTAATTTATGTAGAATTTTTATTATATTCATACTTCCTTTATTTATGCTGAAATGACTATCTTTATCCCCAAAATTATTATGTAAATGAATATGATTTAACTTAAATAACAGCACATCTATCCATTCTTCCACCTTATATTTAGAATAAGCATTAACATGTCCCACATCTAAACAAGCAAAAAAATTATTCTTCTCAATCCTTCTCATCAAATCATCCATAAGCTCATAATCTTCATCAAGAACATTTTCTATAATAATAGGAATACTATTCTTGCCTTTCATAAAATCAGCCCAATAATTATATACATTTTCCTTCCACTCAATATAAGTATACGTCCTTGGTGTATATCCATTGTGATAAATTATTTTTTTAGCACCTAAATAATTTGCAACTTCATACGCTTGTTCCATTCTTAACTTACTGATTCTTCTTATCTCATGATCTCTACTTCCTGGACACAAGTCTGCATAAGGCCCATGAATTATTAAATCAACATTATTATATAATTCTTTTAACTCCTTTATATATATATCCATAATTTCATATCTATTATCTAATATATAAGGATTTGCGAATTGCACAACTTCTAAACCCACATCGTATTTTCTCAGTATAGGTAAAATTTTTTCAG
>NZ_JANKBY010000150.1:0-8342 GCF_024621905.1 Terrisporobacter muris | reverse complement strand
TGTGTTTGATGAGGATTATGAAAATTTAAGTGATGCGAAAGATTATGCAGATTTGTTAAAAGAAGGAGAGTATGCACTTCATTTTGTTATAGGGAAAACTTATGAAGGAGCAGAGAAGATAGAACTTAGGTTATATAATGGATTTTAAAAATAGTAAAACAAAGGATAATCTTATGCGTGCATTTGCAGGTGAATCACAAGCACGAAACAGATATTTATTTGCAGCGTCACAGGCAAAGAAAGAAAAACTACATGTAATACAAGCGGTATTTGAATATACTGCTGACCAAGAAAGAGCTCATGCAAAGGTATATTATGATCATCTTAAAGAATTAGCTGGAAGTAATATTAGTGTAGATGGAAGTTATCCAGTAGATATTTATGATAATATAGTACAGCTTCTCCGTGCAGCACAACATAATGAATATGAAGAGCATGATGATGTTTATACAAAATTTGCAGAAATAGCAGAACAAGAAGGATTTAAAGCAGTTGCTTACTCTTTTAAAAAAATAGCGGAGATAGAAAAAACTCATGGAGATAGATTTGGGAAATTTGCTGACTATATTGAAGAAGGAAAATTATTTTTAAATGATGAGAAAACAGAGTGGCTATGCTTAAACTGTGGTCATATACATAATTCAATAGAAGCTCCAAAATCTTGTCCAGTATGTAATCATCCTCAAGGATTTTTCATTCGATTAGGAATGTCTCCTTTTAATCAATAGTATTAATAAAAAATAGATAAACTTTTAGCTTATCTATTTTTTTTGTGGAAAAAATTACTAAAAATGTTTGATGAAAATTTTTCCAGGTATATATAATAATAAGAAATTGTTAAATAATAAATTATCAGAACATTACTCGAATCACTAGACATTTCTCAGAATATGAAAATTTAATTAAATATTATTTTTAGGGGGAGTTAAAATGGATTGTAATAGTTGTAGAATGTGTAAAAGTGCAGATGAAAGATTAGAAAGTTTCGTAGCAAGTAAGGAGTTTGACACAGCATTTCATAGAACTGAAACTCAAAAACAAAAATGTGGATTTGGTTTACAAGGCGTTTGTTGTAGACTCTGTTCAAATGGGCCATGTAGAATAACGCCTAAATCACCAAAAGGAATTTGTGGAGCAGATGCAGATACAATAGTTGGTAGAAACTTTTTAAGAGCGGTTGCATCAGGATCAGCATGTTATATTCACGTAGTGGAAAATACAGCTTTAAATTTAAAACATGTAGGAGAAACAAAGGGAATAATTAAAAGTGAAAAAGCACTAAATCATTTAGCAGAAAAATTGGGAATAGAGGTTGATGATAAATACGAAAAATGTGTTAAAGTTGCAGACGCTGTTCTAAATGATTTATATAAACCTAGATTTAATAAAATGGAACTTGTTGAAAAAATAGGATATGGACCAAGAGTTGAAAAATGGAAAGAGTTAGGAATAATGCCTGGTGGTGCTAAATCAGAAGTATTTGATGGGGTAGTAAAATCATCAACTAACTTAAACTCAGACCCAGTAGATATGCTAATGAGTTGCTTAAGCCTTGGAATTTCAACAGGTCTTTATGGATTAACTCTTACAAACCTTATTAATGACATAATGCTAGGTGATCCAGTTATAAGAATGGCACCAGTAGGATTTAGAGTAATAGATGAAGATTATATAAACATAATGATTACAGGACACCAACACTCAACATTTACATCATTCCAAGAAAAATTAAAACAGCCAGAAGTTGTAGAACTAGCAAAATCTGTGAGAGCAAAAGGATTTAGATTAGTAGGATGTACATGTGTAGGTCAAGACTTACAACTTAGAGGAGAGCATTATCAAGAAATATTTGCTGGTCATGCTGGAAATAACTTTACAAGTGAGGCAGTATTATCAACAGGTGCAATAGATATGATAGTTTCAGAATTTAATTGTACAATACCAGGACTTGAACCAATAGCAGATGAATTAAAAGTTAAAATGATATGTCTTGATGATGTGGCTAAAAAGAAAAATGCAGAATATGTTTATTTAGATAGAAATAAATACGATGAAATAGATACAAAATTAATAAATGAAGCTTTAGAATCTTATAAAAATAGAAGAAGTGAAGTTAAAATAGATATACCAAAAGATCATGGATTTGAACAATCTTTAACAGGTGTTAGTGAAAAGAACTTAAAAGAATTTTTAGGAGATTCATGGAAGCCATTAGTAGATTTAATAGCTGATGGAACAATAAAAGGTGTGGCTGCAATAGTTGGATGTTCAAACATGACAGCTGGAGGACACGACATTAATACTGTTGAATTAACTAAGGAATTAATTAAGAGAGACATAATAGTTTTATCAGCAGGATGTTCAACTGGAGGTCTAGAAAATGTAGGATTAATGTCACCAGGAGCGGAAGAATTAGCTGGAGAAAATTTAAAAGCAGTATGTAAGAAATTAGGTATACCACCAGTATTAAACTTTGGTCCATGTTTAGCAATAGGTAGACTTGAAATAGTAGCAACAGAACTAGCAGCATACCTAGGAATAGATTTACCACAATTACCACTAGTACTTTCTGCACCACAATGGTTAGAAGAACAAGCGTTAGCTGATGGAGCTTTTGGTTTAGCCTTAGGCCTTCCTCTACATTTAGCACTTCCTCCATTTATAACAGGAAGTAAGTTAGTAACAGAAGTTTTAACAGAGGGATTAAAAGATATAACAGGAGGCCATGTAATAGTAAACCCAGACCCTAAATCAACTGCAGATCAATTAGAAGAAATAATAATTGATAGAAGAGTAAAACTAGGGTTAAAGGATGTGGAAGTTTATGCATAGAATTTTAATTGATAAAGATTTATGCAAAGGGTGTAAAAGTTGTGTCCTTGCTTGTATGATTAGAGATAGTGACAATGATAATATGTATACATTAGACTTAAATAGTATTGATACTGAAAGTAGAAATCATATTGAAATGGATAAAAACAATCACCCAGTACCTATATTTTGTAGACATTGTGATGAACCAGAATGCGTAATGACTTGTATGAGCGGGGCTATGAGCAAAGATGATAAAAGTGGAATAGTTTCTTATGATGAAAAAAAATGTGGCTCTTGCTATATGTGTGTAATGTCATGCCCTTATGGCTTATTGAAAGTGGATGACAGAAGTAAGCAAAAAATATTAAAATGTGATTTATGTAAAGATGAAGAAATTCCTAAATGTGTAGCCATGTGTCCTACAGGAGCAATTAAGCTACAAAAGGAGGAAGCTTATGCTAGATAAATTACTTAATAAATTATCATCTAAAAAAGAAAAAAAATGTGTTGAAATAAATAATAATCCAACAAAGTACCTTATCTTAGGTGCAAGTGCAGCGGGAATAAATGCAGCAAAAGTTTTAAGAAAATTAGATCCAAAGGGAAGTATTATAGTAGTTTCTAAGGATGATAAAATATATTCACGTTGTATGTTACATCATGTTATTTCAGAACATAGAACTGTGGATGGTATTAATTTTGTGGATATAGACTTTATGGAAAAAAACAATATAACTTGGAAAAAATATGAAAGTGTACAAAATATTAATACTGATAAGAAAATTGTTAAATTAGAAAAAGAAGATATATCATATGATAAATTATTAATAGCAACTGGAGCTTCAGCATTTATACCTCCAATTAAAAATATAAAAGAAGGAAAACATATATATCCACTTAGAAACATAGAAGATGTGATTGATATAAAAGAAAAAATTAAAACTACTAAAAAAGTTGCTGTAATAGGAGCAGGACTTATAGGAATAGATGTTCTTACTTCTTTATTGGATATGGGAAATATAGAGGTGTCTTTAATTTATCCAAATGAATTTATATTAGATAGACAACTGGATAAATATTCATCTAAAGTTTATGAAGATAAGTTTATTGAACTTGGAGCAAAACTATATCCTTCTCGCCCTGTAAATCAAATAATACTAGATAAAAGCCAAAATGTTAAAGGTATAGAACTTGGAGATAAGACTGTAGTTGAATGTGACATGATTATAGTTTCTACAGGAGTTAAACCCAATACAGAATTTGTAGCAAATACAAAAATAGAAGACAGTAGAGGTATAGTAATAAATGACAAATGCGAAACTACAGTAAAAGATGTATATGCAGCGGGAGATGTAGTTGGTAAAAATGCCATATGGCCACTTGCTGTAAAACAAGGAATTGTTGCAGCTTACAATATGGTTGGGGTTGAAAAAATTCTAGATGATGAATTTACATTTAAAAACAGTATGAATTTTGTAGGAATCCCAACAATTTCTTTAGGAATAGCTATACCACCAGATGATACTTACGAGGTAATAACTAGATGTGATAAAGAAGGATATAAAAAATTTGTTATAAAAGATGATGTAATAACAGGATTTATAGCTCAAGGAGATATTTCTTATACTGGACCGATTACTTATCTTATAAAACATAAAATTCAGATACCAAATTTGAGAGAAAGAGTATTTGATATTGGATATGCTGATTTCTTTTCTATGAAGGAAAATGGAGAATTTGAATATAACATTAATATATAATTAAAAAATATTAAAACAACTGCATCGATTTTAGAATCAGTTGTTTTTTTATGCTATTGATTAAAAAAAAAATATAGTTTAAACTTAATTATTATAAAAAGAAATATTTAAGGATGCTAAAGTAAATGGGAAATATTTTTAAAATGAGGAAGAGTATTACATTAAAGTTATTTTTGCTTTTATTTATTCTTATAGTATTAATATCATTGTCAATTTCAGTTGAACAAGTAAAAAATACTAATAAAATAGTAAATAAAGAAATGGAAGTAATGAGGGAACAAGTTTTAGATGAAGTGGCAAATAATATATCTATTTTGCTATCAAATGTGGAAACCATGGGGGATACTATAGTAGTTGATAGCCATTTAATGGAAATATTAGCTACATCTCATAAAACAATTTTTTCTAATAAAGAGTTAGAAAAAAATATGAATTCTTATGTAGAAGGATTACTAAATGACGTTGTATGGGAATATGGAAGATATAACATGAAACCAGAACTTTATATAGTTGGCAATAATGGATATACATATAGTACTTATTCAAAAAATAAATATTATTTAAATAACATAAAAGAGGAACTTTGGTATGAGGAAATTGTAAAATCAGATGGAGATACAGTTTTAATTAATACATACAAAGATGAAAATGGAATTGGACCTTATAAAAACATTTTTAAAATGGGTAGATTGATTAAGGATATTATAACTAATGAAACCTTGGGAATTTTAATAATGGATATAAGTGAAACGATGTTATATGATAGATATTCAAAAATGATAGATAATGGTTCATTTATTTATATAACGGATTCAAGTGGAAAAATTATATCCAGTAAAGATAAAAGAGATATTGGAAAAAACTATAAAGATATATTTAATAATGATGACAGAAATATTGATGGCAGTGTAAATAGTACAAAAATTATTTCTCAAATTGAAGAATATGAATGGAATATAATACAAGAAATACCAAGTAATATTAGCATGAAAATATCAAATAAAATTATATCTATAACAACTCTTATAATTATGTTTGTAAGTTTTATAGCTTTAATAATAACGTATAAGCTTTCGAAGTGGATTACAAAACCAATTATACAGATAAAAAATAAAATGCAAGAAGTAACTGGTGGTAATTTAAAGTCACAGATTATTGTTAATAGAGAAGATGAAATTGGAGACTTACAAGAATCATTTAACAGCATGGTAAACCAACTTAACACATCTATAGAAAATATTAAAGAATCAGAAAAACAAAAGCGTGTGGCGGAATTAAGTTTTTTACAAGCTCAGATAAATCCTCACTTTTTGTATAATACTTTAAGTGGAATAAGATTTTTAATATCTATGGGAAAAAATGAAGAAGCGGAAGAAATGTTATATAGATTTACAAAGTTGTTAAGGGCTATATTACCAAAAGCAAGTGAGATGATTACATTAGGAGACGAAATAGAAAATATAAAAAATTATGGTGAATTACAGCAAATGAGGTATCCAAATTCATTTGAAATAGAATACCATATTGAAGAAAGAGTACTGGATTTTAAAATTCCTTCATTCATATTACAGCCAATATTAGAAAATGCAATATTATATAGTATGGAAAAAGAAAATAACTTTGGTTATATAAAAGTGACAGCATCTGAAGAAAATGAACATATTAAAATTATAATTGAAGATAACGGAATAGGTATGTCAAAAGATAAGTTAATAACAGTATTGAATAAAGGTGTAAGTATAAATTCTGTAGGTGTTACTAATGTACATGAAAGAATTCAATTAAACTATGGTATGAAATATGGTTTAAGAATAGAAAGTGAAGAAGGGAAGGGCACAAAAGTTATATTTATTTTACCAAATTTAAGGGAGGGTATATGCTAAATATTATAGTAGTTGAGGATGAAGCACCAATAAGAGATTGGATAGTATATAATATTTCTAAAATTTCTGATGATTATAAAGTACTTAGTAGTGCTAATAACGGAAAAGAAGGATTTGAATTAATTAAAGATTTAAAACCAGAAGTAATAATAAGTGATATAAAAATGCCAATAATGGATGGTATTGAATTAACAAAAAAAGTAAAAGAAATAATGCCTAATGTCTATGTAGTTTTATTAAGTAACTATGCAGAATTTAACTATGCAAAACAAGCTATTAGTTGTGGAGTTTTCGAATATTTAATTAAATCAGATATAAGACCAAAGGAATTAAAAGATGTGTTTTCTAAAATTGAAAAAGATATTATTAGTAAAAAAGAATTGTTTATTAATAAAGAAAATAAAAATAATGAAATTAAGTATGATGAAAATAAATATTCAAAATCAATACTAATGGCACTAAAATATATTGATTTAAATTATAAGGATACTATTTGTTTAGCTGATATATCAAAAAATGTATTTTTATCACAGGAGTATTTTTCACGTTTGTTTAAAGAGGAAGTTGGAGAGAATTTTTCAACATACCTTACAAATTATAGATTGAACAAGGCTGAGCAATTACTAAAAAATAGTGATATGAAAGTAGGAGAAATAGCATTAGAGGTTGGTTATCAAAATCCTAGTTACTTTTCTAAAACTTACAAAAAATATAAAGGTATATCTCCTGATGATGATAGATTTTAAGGTAAATAAAAATGAAGAAAAGTAAAAATATAGTATTTGTAATTTTATTGATAATTATGGTGTTTCTTGTTACTTTATTAAATAACAAGAAAACAAATTTAATTAAAAATGAAGATGAGAAAATATTTAATGTAGCTATAATATTTAATGAAACAGGACTGGGAGATAAGTCATTTAACGACTTATGTTATGAAGGAATGTTAGAATCTCAAGAAAAACTAGGTATTGAGTTTGATTATACTTATGTGAAAAATAAGAATGAATATGAAGATACATATTTAAATTATGCAAAGGATAGAGAATATGATTTAATAATAGGACTGGGAGAAGAGCAAGAAGAGTCTATAAAACAAATATCACAAAAATATCCCAATCAAAAGTTTACAATTATAGATTCAAAATTGAGTTTACCTAATGTAAGTGCTATTTATACGAAGTGGAATGAGCAAACATTTTTAAATGGAGTATTGGCAGGATTATGTATTTCGCATACAAACACTAAAGATAATAGTGTAGGTATAATTTTGGGTAAAAACTTAAGTTATTTGGAAGAAGGGGCTATTGGATTTGAAGCTGGAGTAAAATATATTAATCCTAATATAAATGTTATAAAGGCTACTGTGGGAGATTTTTCAAATCCAACTAAAGCCAAAGAAATGGGAATTTTAATGTATAAAAAGGGCGTAAATTATATTCAACAATTGGCGGGACAATCTGGATTTGGTGTATTTGCTGCAGCAAAAGAAATGAATAAATATGTTTTTGGTGTAGATGCTAATCAAAATATGTATGAACCAGATTATATAGTTTCAACAGCAACAAGATATGCCAATAAAATTATATTTAATGAGATTGAATCTTTAGTTAAGGGTAACTGGACTTCTGGAATAAAAGAATTAGGTATTAAAGATGATGTAATTGGATATGAAAGAGAAGGCTCTAATGTTGAGGTATCTTCAAATATAATTAAAAAAGTAGAAGAAATAAAAAAATTAATGATTGAGGAAGAAATTGTAATACCATCTACTCAAAATGAGTTAGATAAATTTTCAAATAATTAAAAATAACTCACCTTTATGGTGGGTTATTTTTTTGTCAAATATCAATATTTTTATCAAATGTCAAATTTATTATATTTT
>NZ_JANKBY010000014.1:0-29184 GCF_024621905.1 Terrisporobacter muris | reverse complement strand
AAATATATAATAATTAAGGGGAAAACATATTCATGCTGTAGGGTATGGAGAGGATTTGACTGCAATAATAACAGCATTAGTAGTAATTTCTATGTTCATAACATTTGAAATTAAAAGAAAAGCAAGAGAAAAAATGCTAGAATGGTTTAGTTATTTAACAGAAGAAGATTTTAAATAATTAGATACTAAATTTAATAATTAAAGAGTGAGATGATAGAAAATGAAAAAAGTAATCATGTTAATGGGGCTGATAATTTTATTAATAGTAACTGGATGTGCTAAAAATGAGAAATCTGAAGAAAAAGAAGAAGTTGTAAAAAGTGTATACTGTACTAGTTGTGGAGAAAAATCAACAGAAGTAACTAAATTTTGTTCAAGTTGTGGAGAAGAAGCAACATGGGTATCTGAAAAACCTAAAGAAAAAAAAGAAGAAAGTAAGACAGATAGTAAAGAAGAAACTAAAAAAGAAGAAAGTAAGGCAGATACTAAAGAAGAAACTAAAAAAGAAGTAAAAAATGAAGATAAAGTAGAGACTAAGATGATTAAAGTTCCTAATTTAGAGGGGGATTATTTAAAATATGTAGAAGGATTGAATATTGAACAAGACTCTAGCATGTCAGTTCTTGTTCCTGAGTATGAGGCAAGAGGAATAGTCAAGTCACAATCAATAAAAGCAGGTGAAATGGTTCCAGTTGGAACAACAATAAGAGTTGGTGTGTATGGATTTGATGGTCATTATAACCCATTTACAGATATGCACGAATGTATAATTCAAAATGGAAAATGTGTAGGGAATAGCTACAATGAATAGAATATTATTAAATGATGATGTGATAACATATTTAATAAAGGATAGGTTGCCTAAAGAACAAGGTAACCTATCCTTTTTACATTTACTTGTAATGAATTGTCTAAATCTGAAAATAGTAATATAATAAGTAATAATAAAGTTGAGTTAAAATACGCTCCGTAGAGTGCGATACGGAGAACCGTATCACAAGTAAGTGCGAACTTTACCAAAATTGGATATATAAATGAAAGGTAGGTCTGCTTTAATTCTGCAATGAAACTCACAAAAATCTAAAATTTGAATTTTTGTAGGTTATTGTAGTTTTATTCATAGGTTCTTCGTTTTTCACCTATTTCAGCAAATTAGAATTTGTTTTTTCTAATCTATAGTATTGAAAGAAATTGTAAAACATTCCACAAATATATTTTTTATATTCATTTCAGATTTAGGTTAAAGTTAGTAGTTATTCTTTTGTGTATATAAGTTATTTGAAGTAATAAAGTTTCAATTGAATTTGGATAAATATGAATATAAAAGTATTGAAAAAAATAAAAGTTTATATATAATGTAATTATACTAAAATATAAACATGAAAAATATAAATGTAAAGGAGATGTAAATATGCGCAAAGAGGTAGTTTTTAACTAAACTAACTGAATAAGGATTATTTTAAAAAGTATATGAAAAAAATCTTGGATAACTCAAGGTTTATTTGTGGTAGAAACAATTATTAATAATATTGATATTACCATGTCTATTTGTGTACTCTAAAAATAATCAGTATTATAATGAGCATATTACATCTTTATTTGAAGAATAGGAAAACTGTGTTCTAAACACGGTATTTTTATGCCTATTTTTACTATATTTATAGATATGATATAAGACTTTAATTTGCATAGCTTAATCATAAGTTATATAAATTAAAGTTGTATATTTCATGTTTATATTTAGGTTATATAATTATGAGGCTGTAAGTGAATTATGTTCACTTACAGCTTTTTTTATTTAAGGAGATTATTTTGATGATTTATATATTTAAATATGAAGATTATGAAAAACAAATAAATTTTTTTAAAAATACTAGGATGGTGATTATTAATGGTTAATAAACTTTCAGCATATAAAACTTATTTATTATTTTCAGCTATTACAGCAATGTGTTTTTCACTAGTAGCTACAGTTATGATAGTGTATCACATTGAAACGGTGCATTTAAATCCACTTCAGCTTATACTTGTTGGAACTACTTTAGAAGTAGCATGCTTTATATTTGAAATTCCTACAGGAATAGTTGCAGATGTGTACAGTCGTAAACTATCTATTGTTATTGGTGTAGTTTTAACAGGAGTGGGATTTATTTTAGAAGGTTCTATTTCTAGTTTCGTTTTCGTACTTGTAGCACAGATTGTATGGGGATTAGGTTCTACTTTTATTAGTGGATCTGTTGAAGCTTGGATTGCGGAAGAAGAGAAAGATAAAGATTTGGATAAAATTTATATAAAGGGAGCACAATTTAAATATGAAGATTATGAAAAACAAATAAATTTTTTTAAAAATACTAGGATGGTGATTATTAATGGTTAATAAACTTTCAGCATATAAAACTTATTTATTATTTTCAGCTATTACAGCAATGTGTTTTTCACTAGTAGCTACAGTTATGATAGTGTATCACATTGAAACGGTGCATTTAAATCCACTTCAGCTTATACTTGTTGGAACTACTTTAGAAGTAGCATGCTTTATATTTGAAATTCCTACAGGAATAGTTGCAGATGTGTACAGTCGTAAACTATCTATTGTTATTGGTGTAGTTTTAACAGGAGTGGGATTTATTTTAGAAGGTTCTATTTCTAGTTTCGTTTTCGTACTTGTAGCACAGATTGTATGGGGATTAGGTTCTACTTTTATTAGTGGATCTGTTGAAGCTTGGATTGCGGAAGAAGAGAAAGATAAAGATTTGGATAAAATTTATATAAAGGGAGCACAAGCAGGACAGATAGGATCGGTTATTGGAATAGTACTAAGCACTGTAATAGCTAATTTATCTGTAAGACTACCTATTATAGTTAGTGGAGTCTTATTTATAATTCTTGCATTATTTTTATGGTTATATATGCCAGAAAATAATTTTAAATCATCTGCTCCAGAGGATTTAAATACTTTTAAAAAGATGGGATATACCTTTAAATCTGGTCTTAAATTTATAAAAAATAAACCTATAATTATAATTTTGCTTTCAGTAACTTTATTTTATGGATTATCCAGTGAAGGTTATGATAGACTTTCTAATATGCATTTTTTACAAGATACTATGCTTCCTAAACTTGGAAACCTTAAACCAGTGACTTGGTTCGGAATTTTTGGAATTGCAGGAATGATATTGAGTGCTATAGTAATGCATTTTATGGAAAAGAAGCTTAAGGATGATGATAAGAATAAAAATGGAAAGCTGTTATTATGTATAAATATATTTTATATATCATTTATGTTCATATTTGCTATTACAAAAAGATTTAACTTAATGCTAATAGCTTATTTAGCGACAAGTACCTTTAGAACTATAAATGAACCTATATTTAGTGCATGGCTTAATGGACATATAGATGACAAGGCCAGATCTACTGTACTTTCTATAAATGGACAAATAAATTCCTTAGGTCAAATTTTAGGTGGACCAATTATAGGAATCATAGCTACAAATATTTCAGTGAGTATGGGTATAGCATGTACTTCGTTATTAGTAACACCGGTATTAGTGTTATATATTGTTGCTATGATAATGGATAAAAAGGTGGTTGATAGAGTTGGAGGTATTGATTATGAAGAAAATAATTAATATAGGAATCGTAGCACACGTGGATGCAGGAAAAACAACTATAACAGAAAACTTATTATATTATAGTGGAGCTATAAAATCAGTTGGAAGAGTTGATTTAGGCAATACACAGACGGATTCTATGGAGCTTGAGCGTAAGAGAGGGATTACCATTAAATCATCAACCATATCTTTTAATTGGAATAATGTCAAGGTTAATATTGTTGATACTCCAGGACATGTGGATTTTATTTCGGAAGTTGAACGTTCATTAAGTGTTTTAGATGGAGCGATACTAGTTATATCAGGAGTAGAGGGTATTCAGTCACAAACAAGAATATTATTTGAGACATTAAAGGAGTTAAACATTCCAACAATAATTTTTGTAAATAAGCTAGATAGAATTGGGGCAAATTTCAATAAAGTATTTGAAGATATAAAGAAGAATATGTCCAATAAAGTAGTTAGATTACAAGAAGTATATGATGTAGGAAGCAAAGCTGTTTATATAAAAAAACTATTTGATACATGCATGATAAATGATGATGCTATTGATGTTTTATCAGACTTAGACGAAGCATTTTTAGAAAGATATATTGGTGGAATAGAACCTGATAAAGAAGAAATACAAGAAAAGCTTTCATTATATGCAAGTGAAGGAAGTCTATATCCAGTATTTTGTGGTGCGGCAGCAATTGGACTTGGAGTTGAAGACTTATTAGATGGAATTTGTAGTTATTTTCCATTTGCAGGTGATGATTGTGAAAGTGATTTATCTGGAGTAGTATTTAAAATCGAAAGAACAAGTAAAAATGAAAAGAAGGTTTATGTAAGATTATTTGGAGGAAAAATATCTGTAAGAGATAAAATTCAAGTACCTAATAAGGAGATAGCAGAAAAAGTAAAGAAAATTAATAGGTTAGAAAATGGGGGAGTTGTTGAAGCACAGAGGATAGAAGCAGGGGATATAGGTATTTTATATGGACTTACAAGTTTCCAAGTGGGAGATGTTATTGGAATTTCAAATGATAAAATTAAAAATATATCTATAGCTAAACCAGCATTAAAAACAACAATTTCTGCAATTGATAAAGAAAAAAATCCAGAGCTATTTAAAGCATTAACATTACTTGCAGAGGAAGATCCACTACTAGAATTAGAGATGAATGACATAGATAAAGAAATTTATGTCAACTTATTCGGTGAAGTTCAAATGGAAATACTAAGTTCCATGTTAGATGATTTATATGGAATAAAAGTAGAGTTTTCGAATATTGAGACTATCTATAAGGAAACACCTAAAGGTTTTGGAGCGTCAATAATGCATATGCAGGAAGACTTAAATCCATTTTGGGCGACAGTAGGCTTAGAAATAGAACCAGCAGGGAGAGGCGAAGGTCTTAGGTATATTTCTAATGTTTCAGTAGGGTCATTGCCAAAATCTTTTCAAAATGCAATTGAAGAAGCAGTTATTAAGACAAGTAAACAAGGATTATTTGGATGGGAGGTTACAGATGTAAAAGTCACTCTTAGCTGTGGTGAATTTTTTAGTCCAGCCAGCACTCCAGCAGATTTTAGAAATGTGACACCTATGGTATTCATGGAAGCATTATATAAAGCACAAACTGTTTTATTAGAGCCATTACATGAGTTTGAGTTAAAGATTCCTCAAAATGCTTTAAGCAAAGCGGTATGGGATTTAGAAACTATGAGGGCAACCTTTGATAATCCTATTGTTATAGGGGATGAATTCTCAATAAAGGGATTAATTCCAGTAGAAAATTCAAAAGAATATAAAATGAAAATAGCTTCATATACAGAAGGTAGAGGAATGTTTGTGACAAAATTTTATGGGTATAAGGAAGCTTCAGCTGAATTTTCAAAAGCACGCAAAAAAACAACGTATGATCCATTGAATAAAAAAGAGTATTTGCTTCATAAACTAAACGCAATTAGAGATTAAATTTAAATAGATAAGTTAAATTTTTATATGTAGGATTTAAATATAAGACATTCAAAGCCTAAAAGTAAAGGAAGGGTCGTCTGAAGAAGATGAAGACCCTTCCTTTTTTCATGTTACTATGCTTAATTGTAAGTGCTTGAAATTTGTAATATAATGTAAATAAAGTTTTTAATAATAAGGGGACGGCACAAATGAAAATCGACTTTAAAATAACAAAAGATGACTATATAAGCTTCAATTTACATCATTTAGAAAACTCGAAATCACAGAAAAGTACATTTAACATACTTAGATATGCTGTACCCATAGTACTTTCTATACCAATCTACTTTACAGGAACGGGGATATTTAATCAACCGAATATATATTGGATTATAGTAGCGATAGTTTTTTTAGTCATTTGGATTTTAACATATCCTAAGCAATACAAAAAATTAGTAGCTAAAGAAACTGATAAACTCATAAGTTAAGGAGATAATTCATCAATATTTGGAAGTAAGACTTTAGAAATTATTGATGGGACAATAGTAGTAAAAGGGGATTCTATATCAGAAACAGTATCGTTAGAAAGTATAAAAGATGTAAAAGTTTACGAAGATATGATCCTTATATATAAGTGGATTTGTAGCTCATATAATTCCAAGGAGATATTTAGATAAAGAAATAGAGAAAGAACTTATGAAAGAGCTTAAAAAATATAAGGCTTTAGAACAATTAAAGTAAAACGTGCTCCTTTGGAGGTGTAACGGAGAGGGCTAACATAGCCTAAATAAAAAATGGGTAAATCCAAATTATGAATTTACCCATTTTTTATTCTTTTATTTCTAATCTTAAGACAACCATTTTTTCATTTTTATTTAAATTCTTTTGAATAGATTTTTCGATTTTATCTTTACTTTTATTAAGCTTTGGTGAGTAAGTTTTATATTTTCCATTTACTTTTATTCCCCTTGTAAATACAATAATTGGAATGTCTTCATTTACATTTAAATCTATATCTTGAGCAAATGCTGCTTCATTATAATTTGTAGGACAGTAATATTTTGTACTTTCTAGGATTTTATTATTTTGAACAAGATGTATTGCCATATCTCTTTTACTTCCTCCACCCATAAAAGTATCTTCATAAATTATTTGTAGCTTAGGTGTTCCTAAAATATCTTTTGACAATAGTTCTTCTGTACTTACTTTTTTATCTCCTTCATAAAAATCTGAATATAATTTTATATTATACGGTTTAGCTAATTTCAATCTACTTATTTCCATTAATTCTGGACAAATTATATTCATCTGTTTCTCTATTTCAAGACTTTCATCACTTCCTGATGAATATTTATATATATTAAAATCACCAGTAGGCTTTTTTCTAAGAGCATTTTCTATATCTTTTTCAAATCCTCCATCATTAAAATATACATCAATCTTTTCCTCAATTACTTTAGGACTATCTTGTTCTTCAATACCTATAGACATTTGAGAGAATATATATATTAATGATGTTGGTATAATTGCAATTAGAGCCGATAATATAATTATACAAGCAAAAACTTTCTTATTATTTTTTATTATTTTCATAATTACTCTCCCTCTATTTTATCATTACAGTATGGACAGTATTTCCATTCATCTTTCAATGGGCTACCACAAGTTTTACACTTTTCCTTTAACTTCACTCCACAATTTGGGCAAGAAGAAAAACTACTGTATATTTTAACTTTGCAGTTAGGACATTTTGATGAAAATGCTCTTGTTACTAATAAATAAGCTATTAACGGTAATGGCAGTAATATAGGTAAAAAAGTTGGTGTTAGTGCTAATATAGCCCATAGTATTCCCCACTTATCTTCTCTTTTTTTACTATCTAGATATATCCATACAACTTGACCTATTGTAAATACTATTATTAAAAAAAACACAATAAACATAATCATAATTTGCTTACTACCTATTAACATAAATTCCCCTCTCTCTTTTCTATTAAAACTACTGATAATACTAACAATACGAAAATATATATTTTCATTCCAAATTTCACTAAATTATTTGCTCCAAATAAAATCACAAATAAACCTTGACCTAAAACTGATGTAATTATCATTAATGCAAAACAAATAACTAGTAGTTTATTTTTTCTTTTTTCCTTTATTTTAGATGCTTTTTCAACTATAGCTAAAGTATCTATTTCTTTTATATAATCTATTGCTTTTAAATTATCATCTTTTAAATAATCCAATTTATAACCTCCTTTTAGCTTAATATTTCTCTTAGTTTTTTAATAGTATTATGAATTCTAGATTTTGTAGTACCACTAGATACTTTAAGTATTTCTGATATTTCTTCTATTGAATAACCATAATAATGTTTCAAAATAAATGATATTCGTTTTTCATAAGGCATATTATTTAAATGATTTAATGCTTCTTTGAACCTAATATGATTTATCAAATCTTCTTCTCCATAATGACTAACTTTAAATTCAAAATTATAATTTTCTGTTCTTACCTTATTTTTTCTAAGATAATTCTTATAAGTATTTATGCCTATTGTAATTAAATAACTTGAAAATTTGCTATCGCCTCTAAACTTAGTTATATTTAGAGAGGCTTTTAACAAAGTGTCTTGCACTAAATCTTCTGCCAAATCTTTATCTCCTGTCAATTTTATTAAAAATCCATAGAGCATTTGATAGTTATTTTGCAGTAATAAATTTAAACAATATTTATTTCCCTGCCTCGCTTTATCTAAAAGCTCTTTATCCTCCAAAACTAATAAACACCTCATCCCATTTTTTAACTTACTATTTTGCTATATACTATTAAGACACATAAATCTAAAAAAAGTTCATTTTAAAATTATAGTTTTAATTGAATATGTTAAGTTATATTGAAAGTCATTTTTATAGTTAGTTCACATTATATAACAATTGCGAAGTTAATTATATTGTATCATTTTCAACACTCATTTAAAACATAGCCTTATCTTTAAATATTTTATATCTAAAATAAGCAAATTATTTTTAGGAGGTTAATATGAAAAAAGAACAAAAAATTAAATATTGTAAAGCGTGTGGTAAAGAATTAGATACTAGTGCTAAAATATGTCCACAATGTGGTAAAGACCAAAGAAATTTCTTTATTAAACATAAAATACTTACAGGTATAATAGTATTACTAATTATAGGTATTTTTGGTGGCGATGGAGACAATGAAAATATTGATACCGCTACAACAAGCACTAAACAAGAAAAAACTATAGATACTTCATCAACAGATACTGAACAAGAACAAACTACAGATACTGACTCGGTGGATAAAAATAAAGAAGAAAGTTTAACTGAAGATATTGATGTAGAAAAGGAAAATGTTATAGTAGTTGATGCTACAAAATTATATAGTGATTATGATAGCAACGAAGTAAAAGCAGATAAAGAATATAAGGATAAATTGATAGAGGTCACAGGTAGAGTTACTGATATAGGTGTATCTTTGGGGCAAACTTATGTGTGTTTATCTACAGGAGATGCATATAGTTTATTTTCAATACAATGCTTTTTTGATGATGATGAGCAAATAGATAAAGTGTCTGAACTTAATAATGGTGATACAATCACTTTAAATGGAACATGTGTGGGGATGAGTATGAATGTTGTACTGAATGATTGTAAATTAAAATAAGTAAGTTAAAGACTAGATTAATTATTTTTAATCTAGTTTTTTTTATAAAATTATTTATATAATATATAACAATTGTATATTTGTAATCTATTGTATTTTTTCGATGTTGATTTAAAACAGAGATAAAAAAGTAGACAAAAAATAAACTTATAATAAATGATTGGATGTAGTATATGTAATTACAAATGGGATTTATATACAATTAAATAAAGAGAGGATTTTTAAAATAAGCACAAAAAATATGTGTAAAAATTTAATGAAACATTAAAAATGAGTGTCTAATTTGTTAAAAAAGTAACATAAATGATTTAATGGCCTAAAAGTATTGAAAAATACACAAAGTGGAAAAACTTTACAAAAACAAAAGTTATAATAAAACATAAAAGGATATGATCAATGGATAATGAAAGCAATAATTGCTGGAGTAGACCCTTGTATAATATCAGATAAATTAATTGAACAAAATATTTCGCCATATCAAGTAGATAGGAGTTTGAATAGAATTCCTATATATATTTTTGAATTAAATGATAGCTATAGAAGTTTAAAAGAATTAGAATTATTCATGGGAGAAGATATAAGAGAAAGTACAGTTCCATTTGATTTAAATAGATACCCAACAAAAGAAGAAATTGAAGAGCTAACTACCTATTGTCTTCATGATGTAAGAATGACTTTTAAAGTATTTAAAGAAGTCTACTACAAATATGAGGCTCAATTGGGGTTAATAGAATACTTTAACCTGGATGAAAGTATGATTAATAAAACAGAAGCACAACTAAGTGCATATATTCTTGGAGCGAAAAAGCCTAATTATGCTAGAGAAGATGTAGCAGACTTTGAAATAGTAAATACCATAGAACTTAGTAAGTACAATAATATAAAACAGTGGTATGAAGATTATAATAATAGAGATTTTAAAAAGTATCTAAGAGCGAACGTATATGGAGTTGACACAGATTTTGGTTGGGGAGGTCTTCATTCTGCAAGGAAAAAATACCAAGGTGAAGATTTTATTGTGAACTCAGATGTTAGTTCATTTTATCCATCAATTATGATAGAATATGGGCTTCTTAGTAGAAATATACAAAACCCAACTAAATTTAAAGAAATAAGAGATACAAGATTTAAATTTAAAAAAGAAAAAAATCCTATAGAAAAATCACTTAAACTTGTATTGAATTCTACTTATGGAGCTTGTTTAGATGCAAATAATGATTTGTATGATCAAAGACAAGGTATAGGTATTTGTGTAAATGGCCAGTTGTTACTTCTTGATTTAATAGAAAAAGTTGAGTTAGAATTTGGTGATAGAGCAGAGTTTATACAAGGAAATACAGATGGTGTAATGTTTAAATTTAAATCTAAAGAAGATGTAGATAAATATTTAGAAATATGCAAAGAGTGGAGTCAAAGAACAAGAATGAACTTAGATCATGACTTTGTTAAAAAGATAATTCAAAAAGATGTAAATAATTATATCTATGTTAAAGAAGAAGGAAGTATAAAAAGCAAGGGTGCATATGTTAAAAAATTAAGTTTAATAGATAATGATTTACCTATTGTAAATAAAGCTATTAAGGAGAAACTTATTAACGATATAGAAATTGAAGATACTATAAATAATTGTAATGATTTAATGGATTTCCAAAAATGTGTCAAAATCACAGGTAAATACAGTCATGCCGTTTATGGTAGCGAAAATATAAACCTAAAGGTATTTAGAGTATTTGCTAGTAAATCTAGTAGTGACAATGCCATAATGAAGATGAAAAGTGATGGAAAATTAGAAAAAATAAGTTATACACCAGATAGAGTTTTTATTGATAATAGTAAGGTGATTGGTAAAGATGTTTTAGATAAACTAGACAAGTCTTGGTATATTAAATTAGCCAAGGATAGATTGGAAAGTTTTATTCCAGAAAATTCATTTACTTTATTTGATTATTTTAATATGATTTAAAAGTATAAAAGAGCCGTATAAAATACGGCTCTTTTATTTGGGCTAGCGTCATACTTATACTAGATGTATAAGTTCCCACTTATGAATATAATTATAAGTTATACATCTATAAAAGTAAATGGAAATATTTGCAAAAAGAACCGTAATACTAAATTGAAATAAGATTGCAAATTATATTTTACTTTGGAATATGATTTAAAATAAAAGAAGACACATCTTGGACAGGTATATTTAGAACTGTGGCAAACTCCTCGTCTATTAATTTCTCAGCAGCTTTTTTAAAATCTTCATCCGTTTTGGATAATTTTTTTCCAATAGATAATTTCTCTTGTTCATTAATAGTAATACTCTTTACTACTTGAGCTAATTCTTCACACACACTATTTTTTATTACTGACTTGAAGTGCTCACTTCTTTGCCTATCGTTATCTATTTTAAGTACCTCTATGTTAGGAATACTTTTAATAATAGACATTACTTCTTTTTCTGATAAAAGATGCCTCATAAATACTTTTTTGTTATCTGTAGGAACCTTAATGATAGTATTTTTATCAGAATACACTGGTTGTATTACATAATAGGATTTACGACCTATGTAGATATTTTCTTCTTCAATAATATCTACAACTTTACAAACACTCATTGCTCCATAAATTATATAATCATTTTTGTTGAACATGTAAGAATCACCCCTTATAAAAAATTTACTTTGACAATTGGGATTAACTTATCAAAATTTTACACTATACTTATATTCTATCATACTTTGCATAGTGTATGTAAGTTTTATAAAATACATAAGAAATAAACCTATGGCTAGCTAGCTATAGGTTTATTTTTGGACAACTCAATAATTAACAATTTTCAAAAGTAGTAGTATCTAAATTAGTATATATAAGTCCACTACTTACCCCAAAGAAATTAACACTAGAGTCGGCAAAAGAAGGTTCGCTATCTAAGTTAAAATTTGTACAAGAGTAAGCTATTTCTTCGTATCCTTTTTCAGTTAAAGCTAAATTATTAGAAGTTGAATTATTATTCATATTTAACACCCACCTTTAATTTGTTTTATTTTTATAATATATATTGTATGAGTAGGACGAGTTTAAGTCAATTAAAATATTGAAAATTCTGAAAATTTTTAATATTCAAAAAATGTTCTTGATACATTATAAAAAATAAAATTATGAGTTTTGAGGTTAATATTATTTATTTTTTGCTAATAAAGCAGCCTTAAAGTACCTGCACATCGTCCACCTTAAGTACAATCTATATTCATTGATGGAGATGATCACATGATTACTTTCTTTTAAGAACTCTTTAATAAAATAATTTAAAGAGTATACGACACTTGGTGTGAAGATTATATTTTTTGAATTAAAAAAATTAAAAAGCTTGCATATAATCTCAATACTAAGGCTTGTAAATTGTAAGCACATTTATAATTACACGTATTTATCTTAAAAGCACTATTTTCTATAAAGCTCCCTATAGATTTGCTAAGTTTAGGAGATTTTGGTAAGGAAGTACTATCGTTAGAAACATATATGGAATTAGTAAGTGTTATCTCCTTTCAATTAAATATATTAATTATATAGGTTTCATTTAAAATAGCATTACTTGGGAAGAACTAAATCAACGTAATTAATTATGAATATAAAAATTATATTAATAAAAACTAATAATAGATATTACTGATAGGAGGCAAAAATGAATTGTAAGTGGGTTTCTAATGAAGATAGAAATTTAACATGCAGTAGACATGCTGATTCATCTGGTTACTGTCTTTTTCACAAAGAAAATAAAAATAAAAGAGAAATAGCTTTGTTTGATGCATATATAAAAAAAGGTGAAATTAGCGATTTTACAGGATTTCGCTTTGAAGATGAATTTGATATTAATAAAATAATAAATTTTGAGTATGAAAAATTGAAATTTTGTGAAGCTACATTTAAAGATGAAGTAAACTTTAGTAATTTTATGTTTAAAAAATCAGTAGATTTTACAAACGCAAACTTTGAATCATACGTTAATTTTAAACAATCAACTTTTTTAGGAAATTGTATATTTAATAAAACTATTTTTAATTCAAAATATGTAAACGAAGAAGTATTTCAAAAATCAGATTTCAATGGTCAAAAGCTTATAGTAGAGAAATGTATAAATTTTCCACGGCTAGATGGAATAGTTTTTTCTCCATATACAAAATTTATCTTAAAAGATACCTATTATAATGAAGAAAACTCTATTTGTGGTAGAAATAATTATAAAATAGCAAGAATTCAGGCAAAAATAACAGAAGATAATGAGAATATTGGTTATTATTATTATAATGAAAGAAATTATGCTAGTAATTTCTTGAAAAGCAAGAAATACAATGGATACAAGGATTATTTAGTTAATGATTTTTTTGATTTTTTATCAAAACATCTTATAGGTTATGGAGAAAGACCTATAAAATTGCTAATAATAAGTTTTTCTATAATAAGTATATTTGCTTTTGTTTATTTGTTTATAGGAATGAAAAGTCTTGAATATGGATTAATAAAAGTAAATTTGTTAAAAAATACATATTCGCTTTATGAACTTATTACTTTTTATGGGGAAGCTTGGTATTTTTCAATGGTAACATTTAGTACCGTTGGATATGGAGATATTATTGCCTTTGGATTTTTAGGCAAAATGCTAGTTTGTATAGAGGTTTTTTTAGGAATAACAATACATGCTACATGGACATCTGTATTGTTTTCAAGATTGATAAAGTAATCCTAGAAAATAATTCAAGATTATTACTCACTTAAAGGGGAAAAATAATTTAGACTAAAGTTACCAAGAAGGTGAGAATTTTGAAAAAAGGAGCACAAGTATTACTGATTTTACTAATCATTATAAGTATTATTACTCCTAGTATTTCTTATGGTGAAAATACAAATGTAGACAAGTTTTCTAAGTCATCCATATTAATTGATCAAGACACTGCTAGAGTTTTATATGCAAAAAATCCTGACGAAAAAAGACCTTTAGCAAGCCTTAGCAAGATGATGACATTTTTAATTGCTATTGAAGCTATCAATAACAAAGAAGTAAGCCCTCAAGATATAATTGTTGTAGATAAAGATATAGCAAAAGTAAGAGGATCTTCTTACAAGTTAAAAGAAGGCGAAAAAATACCTTTAATAGAGCTTATGAAGGGGTTAATGATAGTGTCAGGCAATGATGCAGCAGTAGCAATATCAAAACATATTGGAAAAAGTGAAGAAAACTTTGTGAAGAGAATGAATAAAAGAGCAAAAGAAATAGGAATGAAAAATACATCATTTGTAAACTGTAATGGTCTTCCTATATATAGTTTGGCTGATCCGAAAAAGCCACCAAAAGAAAATATCTCAACCGCTAGAGATATTGCTAAATTAGGTAAGTTTATGATGGACAATTATGAAAAAGAAGTGACAGCTATAACTGATATGCAAACTTATACTTATTCTCAAAGAGGTTTTTGTAAAAATAACACAAATGGACTTCTTTCCATAATACCTGAGGTAGATGGAATAAAAACAGGATACACAGGTAATGCAGGGTATTGTTTAGCCTTTTCTATGAAAATCAATGAAGATACTAAAAATATAGAAAATAGATTGATAGGGGTATCTCTTGGTGCAAATCATAAAAATAAAAGGATACAAGCTTGTCTTGCAATGCTTAAATATGGTAAGGAAAATTTTACCACACAAAAAGTTATGACTAAAGAAGACTTAATTGGTAAAAAATATTTGAAGGGATTAGATGAGCTAGAAATCACCTTAGAATGTGAAGATGATTTAATCATAGTGAAAAAAAATGATGAAAATATAAACACACAACTCACATTTAAGGAGATTAAATTACCTATTAAAAAAGGTGATGTATTAGGTGTAATAAAATACTATAATGATGATGGAGAAATTTTAGGGACGAATAAAATTATAAGTAAAGAAGATTTGTGTGATATTTCATTAAAAACAAGAATAAAAATTTTGTTTGCCGATTAATATCCCAAAATTAGTTAATAATTAAAATGTAAGGTTATATTAAATTATATTGAAATTTATTTTTCCCTATGTTATACTATCAGAGGTGAAAAAATAAAATATAAATATCACACACGGCCATGGGATCCTTAAAAGGTGCCACATGAGGGTTTTTTAGGGAGTTGATCATGCCGGAGGTACAAAACCAAGGAGGTACGAAATGTCAGTAATATCAATGAAACAATTATTAGAAGCTGGTGTTCACTTCGGACATCAAACAAGAAGATGGAATCCTAAAATGTCAAGATTCATCTTTACAGAAAGAAACGGAATCTATATAATAGATTTACAAAAAACAGTTAAAAAAGTTGAAGAAGCTTACAAATTCGTTAAAGAAGTAGCTGAAACTGGAAAACCAATCTTATTCGTAGGAACTAAGAAACAAGCTCAAGAAGCTATAAAAGAAGAAGCTGAAAGATGTGGAATGTTCTTCGTAAACGAAAGATGGTTAGGTGGAATGCTAACTAACCACCAAACAATTCAAACAAGAATTAAAAAATTAAGAGAATTAGAAAAAATGGAAGCTGAAGGTGTATTCAACGTTCTTCCTAAAAAAGAAGTTATAAAATTAAACGCTGAAAAAGAAAAACTTGAAAAATACTTAGGCGGAATAAAAGAGATGCCTGAATTACCAGGAGCTATATTTGTAGTTGACCCAAGAAAAGAAAATATAGCTATACAAGAAGCTCACAGATTAGGTATACCAGTAGTTGGTATAGTTGATACAAACTGTGATCCAGATGAATTAGATTTCCCAATACCAGGAAATGACGACGCTATAAGAGCGGTTAAATTAATAACTGGTGCAATGGCTACTGCTGTAATAGAAGGTAGACAAGGTGCTGAAGAAGAAGTTGTTGAGGAAGAAGCTCAAGAACAATAAAAAAAAATAAATGGTAAGGGGGGTCCCTTACCATTTAGAATATATAGGAGGAACAATAATGGCTAACATAACTGCACAAATGGTTAAAGAATTAAGAGAAACTACAGGAGCTGGAATGCTTGATTGTAAAAAAGCTTTACAAGAAGCTGAAGCTAACATGGAAAAAGCAATAGATATATTAAGAGAAAAAGGTTTAGCAAAAGCTGCTAAGAAAGCTGATAGAGTTGCTGCTGAAGGATTAGTTACTATAGAAGTAAATGCTGATCACACTGCTGCTGCAATAGTAGAAGTAAACTCAGAAACTGACTTCGTTGCTAAAAACGAAGATTTCAAAGTATTCGTTAAGGATGCTGCTGCAATGGCATTAGCTACTGAAAATACTGATATAGAAGCATTATTAGAAGAAAAACATGCTGAAGGAAAAGCATTAAGAGACGTTTTAAATGATAGAATAGCTAAAATAGGTGAAAAATTAGACTTCAGAAGATTTGAAAAATTAACTACTGAAGGTCAAATAGCTGGATACATACACGGAGCTGGAAAAATAGGTGTTTTAGTTGAATTATTAACTGAAGCTAGAGATGAAAGAGTATTAACTATGGGAAGAGATATAGCTATGCAAGTTGCTGCTATGAATCCTAAATATGTTTCAAGAGATGATGTTGATCAAAACTATATAGCTCATGAAACTGAAGTTTTAACTGCTCAAGCATTAAACGAAGGAAAACCTGCTAACATAGTAGAAAAAATGGTTAAAGGTAGATTAGAAAAAGAATTAAAAGAAGTTTGTTTATTAGAACAAGTATTCGTAAAAGATTCTGATTTAACTATAAAGAAATTAGTAGCTAATACTGCTAAAGAAGTTGGTTCAGACATACAAGTTGGTAGAGTTGTAAGATTCGAAGTTGGTGAAGGTATAGAAAAGAAAGAAGAAAACTTTGCTGAAGAAGTTGCTAAGCAACTTAAGTAATAGTTAACCAAAAGAGAACACTTATGTGTTCTCTTTTTTAAAAAATAAATAATAAAAATGATGTATATGAAATGCAGACGGGAGGATTTCTATGGATAAACCTAAGTACAAAAGAGTATTACTAAAACTAAGCGGAGAAGCACTAGCGGGTGATAAAGGTTTTGGAATAAACAATGATGTTGTGAATGAAATAGCAGTTGCTATTAAAAAAGTACAAGAAATTGGTGTTGAAGTTGCTGTTGTAGTAGGTGGAGGAAACTTCTGGAGAGGAAGAACTTCTGAAGGTATGGACAGAACAACAGCTGACTACATAGGAATGCTTGCTACAGTTATGAATGCTATGGCACTACAAGATGCCTTAGAAAACATAGGTGTACAAACTAGAGTACAAACTGCAATAGAAATGAAAGAAATTGCAGAACCATATATAAGAAGAAAAGCTGTAAGACATTTAGAAAAAGAGAGAGTTGTAATATTTGGTTCGGGAACTGGAAATCCATATTTCTCAACTGATACAGCAGCAGCTCTAAGAGCAGCAGAAATGGAATCTGAAATAATATTATTAGCTAAAAAAGTTGATGGAGTATATGATAAAGATCCAGTTTTACATGCTGATGCTAAAAAGTTTGATGAATTATCATATATAGAAGTACTACAAAAAGAATTAAAAGTTATGGACTCAACTGCAACGTCTTTATGTATGGATAATAGTATTCCAATAAAGGTATTTGAGTTAACAACAGAGAATATATTAAAAGCAGTGTACGGAGAAAATATAGGAACAATTGTACATTAATAAACTAATTAAACGAAGGAGGAGTAAAAATGAAAGAAGTACAAAACAAATTACAACAACAAATGGATAAAACAATAGAAGCTTTAAAATTTGAATTTTCAACAATAAGAGCTGGTAGAGCTAATGCACAAATGTTAGACAAAATAAGAGTAGATTATTATGGAACTCCAACTCCTATTAATCAAGTTGGGTCTATATCGGTACCAGAACCAAGAACTTTAATGATAAGTGCTTGGGACAAAAGTGCAATGAAAGAAATAGAAAAAGCTATAAGAAACTCAGATTTAGGTTTAAACCCTACTAATGATGGAGAAGTTATAAGAATAAACGTTCCAGCATTAACTGAAGAAAGAAGAAAAGAGCTTTGCAAACAAGCTAAAAAAGCTTCAGAAGAATTCAAAGTAAGAATAAGAAATGAAAGAAGAGACGCTAACGATAAACTTAAAAAGTTAGAAAAAGAAGGCGAAATAACTGAGGACGAATTAAAAAAAGCACAAGATAACGTGCAAAAAATGACTGATAAATATACTAAAGAGATAGACTCATTATTAGAAACTAAAGAAAAAGATATAATGGCGGTATAATAACTTTGAAAAAGTATTATGAGCTGTTAGGCCTTCCTTTAGATGAAGTTAAAGAATATTTTGATAACAGAAAAATAAAATATACTACAACAATTCTTCAAGGTAAGAAAGATCAGGATAAATTAATTTATCCAAGAGTAATCAAAATTACACAAAAAGAAAATAATGTAGAGTTATTTGTAACTTACTTTTCTGGCTCCTTAAAATAAGGAGTCAGAAATAATATTTGGAGTATGAATATGAAAAACAATTTGTTTTATGATATAGATTTAAATAGAGTTCCTAAGTCTATTGCCATAATAATGGATGGGAACGGAAGATGGGCTAAAAGTAAATTTCTACCAAGAACAGCTGGTCATAAGGCTGGTGTAGAAACTATAAGAACAGTACTTAGAGAATGTAAAAGGTTAAATGTTAAATATGTTACTTTATATGCATTTTCAACAGAAAACTGGAAAAGACCAAAGTTGGAAGTCGATACATTGATGGCTTTATTATCCACTTATTTAAAAAATGAAGTAGCTACACTACATAAGGAAAATGTTAAATTAACAGCCATAGGAGATATAGATAATTTACCTAGCCAATGTGTAATAGAATTAAATAAGGCGATAGAATTAACTAAGAATAATACAGGGTGTAATTTAAACCTAGCATTAAACTATGGTGGAAGGCTAGATATAAAAAATGCATTAGTTGATATTATAAAAGATGTTAAAGATGGTAAAATAAATTTAGATGAAATTGACGAAGATACTATAAGTAATCATTTAAGTACAAAATGTATTCCGAATCCAGATTTAGTAATAAGAACTAGTGGAGAAGAAAGACTTAGCAATTTCTTATTATGGGAAGTTGCTTATTCAGAATTTTACTTCACAGATGTTTATTGGCCAGATTTTGATGAAAAAGAACTTCAAAAAGCTATCTTTACATATCAGAATCGAGATAGAAGATTTGGTGGAATAAAATAAGGAGAATACTTATGAGAACAAGAGTTATAGCAGGATTATTATTAGTTCCATTATTTATCCTTATAATACTTGGAGGAACCCCTTTATATATAGGAGAAGCTATAATAATCTCAATTGCCTTGAATGAATTTTATAAGGCATTTGAACAAAAGGACATTAAGCCATTATATTATATAGGTTATATTTTTTCTATTTATTTACTGATTAAAAATTATCTTAAATTACCAATATCTTATACCTATACATTAATATTTATTTTATTCTTAATATCAATAATACCAATATTAAGGGTAAAAAGAAATATTATAGATATTGTGGTTACCTTCTTTGGAATTTTTTATGTAGCTGTATTAATAGACTTTATAGTATTAACTATGGATGATTTTTCAAGAGGAAACATCTACGTTTGGTTAATATTTATTATTGCATTTATGACAGATACATTTGCATACTTTACAGGATATTTATTTGGTAAACACAAATTAATTCCTAAAGTGAGTCCTAAAAAGACTGTAGAAGGAAGTGTTGGGGGCATACTTGGATCTACAATTATATGTGTAGTTTTTGGATATTTCTTTAAAATTGATTTAAAAGTAATAGTATTTTTAGGTTTCTTTGGAAGTATTGTTGCTCAATTTGGAGATTTATTTGCCTCATCAATAAAAAGATATGTAGGAATTAAAGACTATGGAAAATTAATACCAGGACATGGTGGAATACTAGATAGATTCGATAGTGTTATACTAGTTGCACCATTTGTGTATAGTGTAATTAACTTATTTATAAAATGATTTAGCTTCAGTTATACTGGAGCTTTTTTAATGAGAAAAAATCATAAATTTTATATTATTTCTTTAAATTAAAAATGTATTTGAAATTTTGATGAATATTGTAAATAATAAGAGTAATAATGATATAATACATAAGTAAAGACAAATTATTAATATAATGCGTAGAAAGGAATCACTTATGAAAAAAATTAGTATACTAGGTTCTACAGGATCTATAGGTACTCAGACTTTAGATGTGGTTAGAAAAAATAAAGACAAGTTTGAAGTAGTTGCTATTTCAGCAAATAGCAGCATAGATTTATTGTTAGAACAAATATTAGAATTCAATCCTAAATATGTTGCAGTTTATAATGAAGAAAGTGCTAAAAAACTTAAGGATATGATTCCAAATAATATAGATATAGAAATATTAAGTTCTATGGAAGGGTTAGTTAAGATATGTGAGCTTGAAGAAGTGGATATTGTCTTAACTGCTGTAGTTGGAATGATAGGGTTGGTGCCAACAATGGCTGCAATAAAAGCAAAGAAAACAATTGCTCTTGCAAATAAGGAAACCTTAGTTACAGCTGGTGAAATTGTTATGAGAGAAGCAAAGAAAAATAATGTAGAAATTTTACCAGTTGATAGTGAGCATAGTGCAATATTCCAATGCTTAAATGGAGAAAGAAAAAAGAATATAGAAAAGATAATATTAACAGCTTCAGGTGGACCTTTTAGGGGTAAAAAGAAAGAAGAGTTAATTAAAGTTACAAAAAATGAGGCCTTAAAACATCCAAACTGGGATATGGGAAGAAAAATAAGTATAGATTCTTCAACTCTTATGAATAAAGGTCTAGAAGTAATAGAAGCTAAGTGGTTATTTGATGTGGATGTAGAGGATATTGATATAGTAGTTCATCCACAAAGTATAATTCACTCTATGGTATCTTTTAGAGATAGTTCAGTTATGGCTCAACTAGGATGCCCAGATATGAGATTACCAATAGAATATGCTCTAACTTACCCAGAAAGATCAAAAACTGATTTTGAAAGATTAGATTTAGCTAAAATAGCTACTTTAACTTTTGAAAAACCAGATATGGAAACATTCCCCTGCCTAAAACTGGCGTTTAAGGCATTGAAATTAGGTGGAACTTATCCAGCTGTGTTAAATTCTGCTAATGAAGTTTTAGTAAATGAATTTTTAGATGATAAAATTGGATTCTATGACATACCATATTACATAGAAAGAAGTTTAGATCAGCATAATAATAGAAGTAATCCGACTTTAGAAGATATTCTAGAAGTTGACAAGGAAACTAGAGCGTTTTTAGCTAACTTACTTAAGTAATAGTTTTCTTTGAGTAAGGTTGATGACTAAAGCGGTGCGAAGACATCTTGTTGGCGACATGAAGTGTTTCGCCAACATAGTCGCTCAGGCAAAGCGAATTTTTATTAAAATTAGGAAGGTGAATATATGACGATAATTGCAGCTTTATTACTTTTTGGAGTAATAATATTAATACATGAGTTTGGTCACTTTATTTTTGCAAAGAAAAATGGAATTACAGTTCATGAATTTTCCATAGGCATGGGACCAAAGCTATTTGGTAAAGAAAAAAATGGAACAATGTATTCTATTAGAATTTTACCAATAGGTGGGTATGTATCTATGGAAGGTGAAGATGAAGAATCAAATAAGCCAGGTTCATTTGGGACAAAATCTATACTTCAAAGGGCCAGTGTTATATTTGCAGGACCATTTTTTAACTTAGTTTTAGCAGTTATTTTCTTAATTCCTGTATTTATTTACATAGGATCTCCAACAACTACATTAGATCAAATAACAGACAATAGTCCAGCTTATGAAGCTAATTTAAAATCAGGAGATACAATAAAAAGTATAAACGGAAAAGAAATTACTTCTTGGAATGAATTTACACAAGTTATTTCATCATCAAATGGAAAAGAATTAAATCTTGTAGTTGAGAGAGATAATAAATCAGTAAAAGTAAATGTCACACCACAAAAAGCAGAAGATGGAAGTTATAAGGTAGGAGTGACTTGTGCAAGGGATAAAAATATTGTTCACGCCATAAGAGATTCATTTGTAACTACGGGACAAATGATAGTACAGATGGTTACTTTCTTAAAGCAAATGATAACAGGAACTGTTCCTGGTGGATTTACTAATTCTGTTGCAGGTCCAGTTGGTGTAATTAGTATAGTATCTGATGCGGCAAGAACAGGTATAATTAATTTATTATACTTAGGCTCAATAATAAGTTTAAACCTTGGAATAATAAACTTAGTTCCATTCCCAGCATTAGATGGAGGTAGATTATTATTACTTTTCATCGAATGGATAAGAGGTGGAAAAAAAATAAATCCAGATAAAGAAGCTATGATAAATATGATAGGTTTCTGTGCATTAATGGCATTTATGGTTTTCATTACTTATAATGATGTAACTAAATTATTTAAAGGCATAATTAAATTCTAAATATATAAGTAGAAGGTGAAGTTTTGAGTTATAATAGAAAAAAAACAAGAGAAGTATCTTTAGGTAATATAAAAATTGGAGGAAATAATCCAATTGCAGTTCAGTCTATGACAACAACAGATACTAGGGATGCTATAAAAACAATAGAACAAATAAAAAGATTAGAAGAAGCAGGATGCGACGCAATAAGGGTTGCAGTTCCTGATATGATAGCAGCGGAAAATTTGGGAAAAATAAAAAAAGGAATAAATATACCGTTAATAGCAGACATACACTTTGACTACAAACTAGCTTTAAAAGCAATAGAAGAAGGTGTAGATGGTATAAGGATTAACCCAGGTAACATAGGAAGTATCGATAGAGTAAAAGCAGTAGTTGAAAAATGTAAGGAAAAAAATTTAAAAATAAGAATTGGTGTTAATGGTGGCTCTTTAGAAAAACATTTGTTAGAAAAATATGGGCATGCTACACCAGAAGCTCTAGTAGAAAGTGCTTTAGCACATATTAAAATTCTTGAAGACTTAGACTTTTACAATATAGTAATATCATTAAAATCATCAGATATTTACACAGCAGTAGAAGCTTATACTCTAATGAGTGAAAAAGTAGATTATCCTCTTCACTTAGGTATAACAGAAGCTGGTGGGATTAAAAAAGGAACTATTAAATCATCAATAGGTGTAGGTTCACTTTTAATGAATGGAATTGGTGATACCATAAGAATTTCATTAACAGGAGATCCTGTGGAAGAGGTTCATGTTGGTAAAGACATACTTAGAAGTTTAAATTTATTAAATGACAAAATAAAAATAGTATCTTGTCCAACTTGTGGAAGATGTAATATTGATTTGATAAGTGTGGCAAATGAAGTAGAAGATAGAATAAAAGATATAAACAAAAACATGACAGTAGCTATTATGGGATGTGCTGTAAATGGCCCTGGTGAAGCTAGAGAAGCTGATATAGGTATAGCTGGTGGAAAAGGAGAAGGTCTTCTATTTAAAAAAGGTGAAATTATTAGAAAAATAAAAGGCGATTCTTTAGTAGAAGAGTTATTAGAAGAAATAGATAAATTTGATAAATAAGATTTGCAAAAGACGAACTTTCATTAGTTCGTCTTTTTTATAAGCACAACTACTCAAAATGAAGATAATTAGTCTATGCAGAGTCTCAATATAAGGGAATTTTTCAGAAATTAAAATGTAATCTAATATAAATTTGGTTAGAAATTTTACTAAAATATTGAATGCGCATAAAAGGAGTGATATAATATATCTTAAACAACTTATAAAAAATAATAAGTTGTTTGTTGGAAGGGGGATATTATGATAGAAATAAAGAACATTTCTAAAAAAGTAGGAAAGAAAACAATATTAGATGATGTTTCCTTGAAAATAGAAGAGGGGAGCTTTGTTGTTTTAATAGGTCCTAGTGGTTGTGGAAAGACTACTACCTTAAAATTAATAAATAAACTAATTGAGCCTACAAAGGGAGAAATTTTCATAAATGACATACCTATATCTAAGGAAAATCCTATTAAGCTAAGAAGAAATATTGGTTACGTTATACAAAGTGTAGGATTATTTCCTCATATGACTATAAAAGAAAACATAGAGCTAATTCCAAATTTAAAAAAAGAGAAAACTGAAGAAGAAATTGAAGAAAAAACAATAGAACTGATGAATATGGTGGGTCTTGATCCTAAGGAATTTTTGTATAAATATCCAAGTGAGCTTAGTGGTGGTCAACAACAAAGGATTGGGCTTGTAAGAGCAATTGCAACTGATGCAGAGATAATTTTAATGGATGAACCCTTCAGTGCACTGGATCCAATAACTCGTACTCAATTACAGGAATGGTTATATTCACTGCAAGAAGAGTTAAAGAAAACTATCATATTTGTTACTCATGATATGGATGAAGCATTAAAATTAGCAGATAAAATATGTATTATGAAAGATGGAAAAGTTCAACAATATGACACAGTGGAAAATTTACTTAGAAATCCGGCAAATGAATTTGTTAAAAATTTTATAGGTAGTGATAGATTATGGAATGCACCGGAATACATAAAAGCTAGAGACATAATGATTAAAAATCCTGTAAGTGTAAAAAGATCAAGAACTGTTATACAAGGTATGGAAATTATGAGAACAAATAAAGTAGATAGTTTATTAGTAGTTGATAAAGATGAAAACTTTCTTGGCATTGTTACTATAAAAGAACTTAGAAGAAACGGAATTCAAAATCACTACTTAAGTGAAATAATGAATGATGAGCCTATATTTGTATATGATGACAATAATTTAGTTGAGATATTAGAAGTAATGAATAGGGAGGGAATTGGCCATGTACCTGTAATTACTCGCTATAATAAGTTGGCAGGTCTAATAACAAGAAGTAGTTTACTTTCTGTTTTAAGTGAGCAGTTCCTTGAAATGGAGGTGAGTATACTTGATTAATTTTATAAATTACTTATCAGCACAAAAAGGCCAAATTATATCATTATTAATACAACATATTCAATTAACTGTTGTAGCAATAGTTGTGGCTATTATTATTGGTATACCTCTTGGAATATTAGTTTCTAAAAATGAAAAACTTAGAAAGTATATTGTAGGTATGATTAATGTATTTCAAGCAATACCATCTATGGCGTTACTCGGATTGTTAGTACCAGTACTAGGCATTGGTAGTAAACCAGCCATAATGATGGTTGTTTTATACTCTTTATTACCTATAGTAAAAAATACTACCACAGGAATTCTTGGAATAGATAAAAATATAATAGAATCTGCCACAGGAATTGGACTTACTTCAAAGCAAATTTTATATAAAATACAGTTACCTTTAGCTCTTCCCATAATTATGGCTGGTATAAGAATTTCAGCAGTAACAGCTGTTGGACTTATGACTTTAGCTGCATTTATAGGTGCAGGTGGACTTGGTTATTTAGTATTTTCTGGAGTTCAAACTGTAAACAATATAATGATTCTTGCAGGTGCTATTCCAGCTTGTATATTAGCTCTTTCAGTGGATTATATATTCTCTAGGGTAGAAAAATCAGTTATGAGTAAATATTCATATCAAAAATCTCATAATGATAAAAGAAAGAGTAGTCATACAGGATTAAAAGTATGTACAGTTGTAGTTGTAGTAGTTATATTATTTACTTCCATAGGACAAAGTTTTGGTAAAAAGGATACAATAGTAGTAGGTTCAAAGGATTACACAGAAGGATTAATACTTGGAAATATGTATTCAGATTTACTAGAAGAATACACAGATTATAATATTGAACGAAAATTAAACATGGGAACTTCAGTTCTTTGGAGTTCTATAGTAAGTGGTGAAGTTGACATGTGTGCAGATTATACAGGAACTATTTTAATGAATATAATGAAAGAAGAAGCTACAGGAGATGCTGATGATGTATACAATCGTGTAAAAGAACACTTAGATAAGGAATATGGTATAAAAGTACTAGACCCTATAGGCTTTAATAATACCTACACTTTAGCTATGGAATCTGATGTATCTAAAAAATATAATATAGAAACTTATTCTGATTTAACTAAATATTCAGAGGGATTTGTATTTTCACCAACATTAGCATTTCAAAATAGAGAAGATGGTTTGCCTGGGTTACAGAAATATTATGACATGAATTTTAAGGAAATTAAAAGTATGGATGGTGCTTTAAGGTATCAAGCTTTACAAAGGGGAGATGCCCAAGTAATAGATGCATTTTCTACTGATGGATTATTAAAGAAATTCAATTTAAAAGTGTTAGAAGATGATGAATCATTCTTCCCGCCTTATTATGCTGTACCATTAGTTAGAGAAGATTTAATTTCAAAATATCCTGAAACAGAGGAAGTACTAAATAAATTAAGTGGAGTAATAAATGAAGATGATATGATTGAATTAAATTATAAAGTTGATGAAGAAGGACAAACTCCAGAAAAAGTAGCACATGATTATTTAGTAGAAAAAAACTTAATAAAAGATTAATTATAAATTGCCCTTCTAAGTTTATTCTTAGTAGGGCTTTATAGCGAATAAAAAACTAAACAACTTTTTGAATAATAAATCAATGAGTACAAAATATATTAGTATGAAATGAAAAATACATAAAGTAAATATCAATGATTGACATAAAAATAATATAAAAACAACATAAGGTTATAAAAATAAAGAAATTCGAAAAATATTTAGGAGAAAAATATGATAAAAGTATGTAAAAGAGATGGAACAATAGAAATATTTGATAAAAGAAAGATATTTAATGCAGTATATAAATCTTCCATAAATAGCAAGTTTGGTACGGATCGAGAATTGGCTGAAAATATAGCTACAATGGTAGAGGAAAAAATACAAAATAAAGAAATAGAGGCTACAGTAGAAAATATACAAGATGAAGTAGAAGATTTGTTAATGTCATCTAATAGAAAAGATGTTGCTAAAAAATATATTATTTATAGAGATAGAAGAACTGAAATAAGAAATTCAAAGTGGAATATGGACGAGTTACAAAAATCTATCTGGAGAAATAAATATCAGTATAAGGAAGAAAGTTTTAATGAATGGATAGAAAGAATTAGTGGAGGAAATCATAAAATTGCAAAATTAATAAGAGAAAGAAAGTTTTTATTTGCGGGGAGAATTTTAGCAAACAGAGGATTATATAGAGATAATATAAAGGTTACTTATTCAAACTGCTATGTTCTAGAACCACCAGAGGATAATTTGGAGAGTATATTTGATACAGCTAAAAATTTAGCAAGAACATTTTCTTATGGTGGGGGTGTGGGAATAGATATTTCTAAACTTAGACCAAACGGGGCGGAAGTACATAATGCGGCAAAAACCACATCAGGAGCTGTGTCGTTTATGGATTTATATTCAATGACTACGGGACTTATTGGGCAAAAAGGAAGACGTGGAGCTCTGATGATTTCCATGGATATAAGCCATCCAGATATTGAAGAATTCATAGATGTTAAAACTGATTTGGAAAAAGTCACAAAGGCTAATATATCTGTAAAAATAAGTGATGAATTTATGAAAGCTGTTAAAAATAAAGAAAAATATACTTGTAAATTTTTGATGGAACCAACAAAAGAAGAAATAACAAAACAAGTAGATGCTTATGAGTTATTTATGAAGCTAGTTAAAAACAACTGGGACTATGCAGAGCCAGGCATGTTATTTTGGGACAACATAAGAAAATATCATCTATTAAGTGAAGATAAAGAATTTAAACATGATGGTGTTAATCCTTGTGCAGAAGAACCACTGCCAGCAGGAGGAAGTTGCTTGCTTGGATCTATGAACTTATCTGAGTTTGTTGTGGAACCATTCACGGATAATGCCATATTTGATATGGAAAAATTCAAAGCTTGTGTCGAAGACTGTATATTGGGATTAAATGAAGTATTAGAAGAAGGTCTTTCTCTTCACCCACTAAAACAACAACAAAAAAGTGTATCTCAGTATAGACAAATAGGTCTAGGAGTTATGGGTATAGCAGATATGCTTATAAAATTAAATATTAGATATGGCTCAGAAGAGTCAATTGATTTATGTGATAAAATTTCAAATTCTATGTTAAATAGTGCTGTGAAAAAGTCTGCTTTACTAGCAAAAGAGAGAGGTACTTATGAGAAGTACAATGAAGAAGCTATATTTAAATCTCCTTTCTTTATAAATAATATAGATGAAGGTGTAAAAGAATTAGTAAAGAAATATGGACTTAGAAACTCACAAATATTAACCATACCACCAACAGGATCCATATCTACCATGCTTGGTATAAGTGGAGGAATAGAGCCTATGTTTAATATTTCCTATACTAGAAAAACAGAAACTCTTCACTCACAGGATGTTTATTACAAAGTGTATACACCAATAGTTAAAGAATATATGAATTTAAAAGATATTACTGATGAAAATGAATTACCAAATACATTTGTAACAGCAATGAATTTAAAACCAGAAGAAAGAATAGCTATGCAAGCAGCTTGGCAAAAGCATATTGATGCATCCATATCATCCACTATAAATCTACCATATGAAGCTACAATAGAAGATGTTTATAACATCTATATGTCTGCATGGGAAAATAAACTAAAAGGTATAACAATTTATAGAGATGGATGTGAGAGAAGTGGAGTCTTATTAAATGACAAAAAATCTGATAAAGAAAAAAAGGTTAAAGAAGACAAAATAGAAAAGGCTGAAGAGCATCAAATTAAAGAAGGTCAGGAAAAATTTATTTGTCCAGAATGTGGCAATGAATCTATAATACCTACAGGCGGTTGTACAATATGCCTCCAATGTGGATATAGTAAATGTAATTAAAGAAAAAACAGTTGTTATATTTTTTATAACAACTGTTTTTATTTATTCAAAATGAAAAGTTAT
>NZ_JANKBY010000149.1:0-8469 GCF_024621905.1 Terrisporobacter muris | reverse complement strand
TCTATAATCCTTCATGCAGCACATCCAAAAACCGCCTTTGGACAATACTTCAAAGTCAATAATTATACGTCTTCTCTCTTTTTTCATATTTTTATTCCTTTTTTATTTTTGTAATTATCTATATTATATATTTTACCTTATATGCTTCTTTTAAAACTATTACTTTTTATATTTAAAGTATTTATTTTTATCAATACATAGTAAAAAACCTTAGACTGAATTTAACTCCATCCTAAGGTTTTTATATTGACATTATTTACACTTTATATTCTTTTATTATACTTTACCACTAATCATTGTTTTGTTATTTTTTACTTTTTATTAATCATTATCTTTTTCAAAATCTGTTATTTTACCTGTTATAGCATTTACTGATATTTCATATTCATATTTGCCTTTTCTTAGCTCACCTTCATATTCTGGTGTTTTGTCATTATCTAATTCAAATTTAACTATTTTTGCTCCTGGAACTTTCTTTAACATTATTTCTTTTGCTTTTGCTTCCCCTATTAATTTTTTAGAAGAAGTTTTTATTTTTTCTTTTTCATAATCAGTGATCTTTCCACTTTTAGCATTTACTGATATTTCATACTTATAACTTCCTTTTGTTAGTTCTCCCTCATATTCTGGAGTATCATCTTTATCTAGTTTAAATTTAACTATTTTTGCCCCTGGAACTTTCTTTAACATTATTTCTTTTGCTTTAGTTTCTCCTATGTATTTTGAAGAAGAAGTTTTTATTTTTTCTTTTTCATAGTCAGTTATTTTTCCTGTTTTAGCATTTACATCTATTTCATATTTATAACTTCCTTTTGTTAGTTCTCCTTCATATTCTGGAGTTCTGTCATTATCTAATCTAAATTTAACTATCTTTGCTCCCGGAACCTTCTTTAACATTATTTCCTTTGCTTTTGTACTTCCTATAAGTTTTGAAGCTGCATCAACTGCTCCCACTTGTGATAATACTGTTGATGATGTAAGCACTACACCTAATCCTATTGCTACCATTTTTTTTAATTTCATTGAAATCTCTCCTTTTTTATTTTTTATACTATATATACAAAAGTTAAGTTCTATTTTGGGTCCCTTTTTTGTAAAAATATAAAAATTTTTTAAAAAAGTTTTTACTTTTTCAATAAAATCTACTATATTAACCTATTTTTTCACTATCTAATTTAGTTTTTCTATCTAAATATTCTAAGTATAATTTAGTTTCTGATATAATCACTGGAGATAGAGCAAGTAATGCGATTAAATTTGGTAAAGCCATAAGACCATTTACTATATCAGCTATAATCCATACCATTTCCAGTTTTAAAAATGCACCAAGTAATACCATAAGCACAAATAAAGTTCTAAATAAATTTATCTTTTTAACACCAAATAAAAATTCAAAACATCTTTCTCCGTAATAACTCCACCCAAGAATGGTTGTAAATGCAAATAGACTTAAACTTATTGTTAAAAATATTGGTCCTAAATTAGGAAGCACTGATGCAAAAGCCGATTGAGTCATTATAGCTCCATTTAAATCACTTTGCCACACACCTGAAATTATTAAAGACATTCCTGTTAATGTACAAATTATTATACTATCTATAAAAGTACCTGTCATTGATATAAGCCCTTGTTCTGCTGGCCAATTAGTTTTTGCTGCAGCTGCTGCAATTGGAGCACTACCAAGACCTGACTCATTTGAAAATACACCACGAGCTATACCATTTCTAATAGCCATAGATACTGTTGCCCCCATAAACCCTCCTGCTGCAGCCTGACCTGTAAAAGCACTTTTAAATATTAAAATAAAAGTTTCTGGTATTAATTCATAAGATTTTCCTAAAATGGTAAAACATATTAATATATATACTACTGTCATAAAAGGAACTATCTTTGTTGCAACATTCGATATACTTTGAAGACCTCCAAATACTACTAGAGCAACGCAAATAGCTAATATTATACCTGTTACTTTTGGATCTATATTGAAAGAACCTTGCACTGCATCTGTAATTGAATTAACTTGTGAAAAAGTACCTATTCCTAAAAGTGCCACTAATATACCACTTATAGCAAAGAACGATGCTAAAGGTCTCCATTTTTCACCCATACCATTTACTATGTAGTACATTGGTCCACCAGATACTTGACCATTTTCATCCTTAGTTCTAAATTTTATAGCAAGTAAACCTTCTGAGTATTTAGTCGCCATTCCAAAAAATGCTGCAAGCCACATCCAAAATAACGCTCCTGGTCCCCCAGCTTTAATCGCTGTGGCAACCCCTACTATATTACCTGTTCCTATTGTTGCTGCAAGAGCTGTACATAATGCTCCAAAACTTGAAATATCACCACTACCATCATTTTCAGCTTTAAAAATTAATTTTAATGCCTTAGGTAATTTTACAATTTGTATTAGTCCCAGTCTTATAGTAAGGTAAATACCTGTACCTACTAATAAAATTAATAATGGTGGCCCCCATATAAAACTGTCCACTTGGTTTAATAAGTTAAGAAAATCCATAAAAAACACTCCTTTTGTAATTAAATAATTAAGTACAAAATCATATAATCCTTTATGAATAAAGACAAGAATAGATTGCATTCTGCATACAATAATTATATGCAGTTTACTAAAAATATAATAATTACGAATATGTATAAAATATAAATTCCTTACAATTAAAAAATACTAAATCTTAAAGATGATTTAGTATAGGATTTCATACATATCAAAGAAAAGCATAAATATGCTTTATATATATTCTCTGTCCTTTTGCCTGAGAGATTGAGCAATTAAGCCTTGCCCCTTCGGCGCCCTTCACGGGTCTCTCCAGAGTTTCCTATTCTTTACAGTCCCACTTTGTAAGTACCTGAGAGTATGACTCCTTCGGTGTGTCCTAAGACAACTCTTCTGTAAAGCTTCATCAGATTATTGACTTGTTAACTTGTAACAATAATAATATATTATCTTCCAATACTTGTCAAATGCTTAATATAAATTTTTATATAAAATTTTTTTGTATACTTAGGCTAAAAAAGATACCACTTTTTCATAATCATCAATATTTATATTTAATGATTGTCCCAACCCTATAACTGCCAAAATCAAACTGTCTATTTCAGACTTATTTACTTTTTCCATATGTTTTTACATAGAATCCTTTGTATCTTTACTTGATTTGTCTAAAACTTATAAATTACTTTTAAATCAATTTAATTTTATGCGCTATTTCTCATCTATATAATTATAAAAAAATATGGGTTATAAAATAACCCATATTTCATTAGTTTACTTCTATTCTATTTTCTTTATATTTTATTGATTGATAAAATGTATACACTATTAGTCCTTGTGTAATCATTCCACTTACTACCCATACAAAACTGCCAATCATTGGTAAAAGGCTTAGTAGTCTTACAATTAGTATTCCCACTAAAAGTTGTAAATACGGATTTTTCTTCTTAAGCATAAATCTTCCAAGTACTATTCCCATAATTACTGGTGATAAGTAAACTACTATGAAATACATAATTAACGATAAAATTCCAAGAGGCAATGCTATTACAGTAATGAATAATAATAAACTAACTATTGGCACTAATATAAATGATGCCATTCCTCCAAAAACTATTGGAAGTGGCTGTTTAACTAATAAATCATCACTACTTATAAAGAACTTTTTAAATAAGGAATATAAAACTATTCCAAGTACTAATGATGCTACAATGGATATAATAGTTCCAAAACCTACTAAGGCTTTTAATTCATTTTCATTAGTCGAATTTTCTATTTTAGTATATTGTATGTCATCCATAGTTACATTTGAGTTGACAATTGGCTCTTTAGATGAATATACTTTTATATTGCCTGTAATCTCTCCATTATCAGCTATAATCAATTCATCACAAGTGACATTAACATCACCATCGATTTTACCATTAATTATTATTGTATTTCCTGTGGCATAAAACCCTTTACAACTACCTTTAAAATTAATATTTTCTGCTGAAATATAAACAGCTTTTGCAGTAGTCTTCTCACCTATATTGATATTTTGACCAAAGGATGTAATATTTTTTACATTCTTACTATTAATATTTAAAGTTTGTGCACCACATCTTATATTTCCCTTTAACTCATCTGATGTTATATCTATCTTCTCACCAAGAGCTATAACATCGCCGTCTACATTATCTTTCACAGAAAGTGATTTTCCTGCGGAATAAATATCACCTAAAACTTCTTTTGAAATATTTATATCTTCATCTAAAGCAAAGTAATTAGATGCACTATCTATATTATCCGCAAATACATTTACCGTTACTAAAACCAACATCAACAGCGTTAAAATAAAAACCCCTTTTTTCTTCATAAAAACATCTCCCCTTGATTAACTTCTTGCTACATTCTATCCATATAATCTTTGGTTTCTGTTGGTAGTTCTTTAATTTTTAGTTTATACTCAACTTCTTCTTTAATAATTGAATAAACAATAGCAAATAAAGGTACTCCTATTATCATTCCAACTATTCCTAGGAACTTGCCTGCCACAAGTATGGCAAATAATATCCAGAATGCTGATATTCCAATTGAGTCTCCTAATATTTTTGGTCCTATTATATTACCGTCTATTTGTTGTATTATAAATACTAATAGAAGGAATACTAACGCCTTAGTTGGAGAAACAAATAAGATTATAATAAATGATGGTATCGCTCCAATAAATGGTCCAAAGAATGGAATTATATTTGTCACACCTATTATTACAGAAATTAACAATGTATATGGCATTTTGAATATAGAAAATACTACAAAAGACAATACTCCTATAATAGCTGAATCAATTATTTTACCACTTAAGAATTTACCAAAAGTTTCATTACTTCTATAAGTTAATTCAAATATTCTATTCGCAGTTTTAGTTGAGAATAATGCACAAGTAATTTTTCTATTTATAGCAAAGAAGTTTTCTTTATCTATTAATAAATATACAGAAATAATAATTCCAAGAACTATATTCCACACACTTGATGCAATTACTTTTAACATATTCCCTACAATAGGAATTATCTCTTTTGCAAAATCCATAATAAACTGTATGTATTTATCCATTTGCTCTTGTATTAATGCAGCATATTCAGGGCTCACATTTGTTTCATTCATTAAATCATTAAATAATCTAGTAACATTATCTACGTATTGAGGTACATCATTAACAAATCCCATTATACTGTCTATTAATTGAGGAACTATAAAGTGTATAAATAAGTAACCTATACCTATAGCTGTTAAATATGTTAATAATAATCCTATACTTCTTTTTTGCACTTTTCTTAATTTGCTAAACCACTTTGCTTTACCCAATACCCTTATTTCATAAAAATCCAAAATAAAATTAAGTAAATAAGCAATGGCAAACCCTATTATGAAAGGATACATTATACCAATGGCAATACCAATCTTTTCACTAAAAGATCCTATTTGAGATGCTACAAAATAAAAAATTATACTACAACATATTACTATTAATGTATATACTGATATAGTATTGTACTTCGAATTCCAGTTTACTTTCATATTTCTTTCTCCTGATAAATAATTATTTTTCATGCTACTAAAATTGAGTAATAACTGTGACTAGAATTATCAATGTTAAAATAAGTAGTAATGCTTTTTGAAGAAATTTACTGTTAGGTTTATTGTGCTGTTTTTTTTCTGTATCTTCTTCTATAATATTTATACTATTTTCTTCAATATCAGCTTTAACATACATAAACTTGCTTAAATCTATTAATACTTCTTCCACACTATTATATTTTTCAGTTCTTCTAATAAGTTTTTTTGACTATATTTACTAAAGCAATGTTTTCATTATTAATAGCCACAGTATTCCAATCAATTCCTCTATCAATTAATTTTAACATGTCTTTCTCATTTTTACCAATACCAAAGGGCATTTTCTTGAATATTGAATCAAATAAGATCACCCCTAAAGTGAAAAAATCACTTTCCTTATCTGTGTAATTAATATTAATTTGATGAGGAGATAAAAATCCTATGCTATTGTCTTTTCTAATATTAATTCCTTTATTAGCCTGAGTTATACCATAATCATATATTTTAACATTATAATTTTCATCTACAAAAATATTATCCTCTGTCAAAGATCCATGATAAAGTTTATTCTTATATGATGTATCTAAAGCTCTTAGAATTTTTCTAGTAATTTTAACTATACTATTCAAATCCATGTAATTCCCCTTAATTACTTTTCTAAGCTCTATACCAGCAAAGTATTCATTTACTATGTAATAGCATCTTTCATTTTCTGTATAATGTGTTCCCAAATCTAGTATTTTAGCAATATTATTTGAATTAATCTGAGATAAAGTCATTGATTCATCTATTAAATTAGGTAAGAATTTTTCATTAATATATTTATCATCTCTTATTAGTTGAATAAAAACTAAAATATCATCTTGTAAGTCTCTAGCCTTATATAGTTTACCAAAAATAATTTCTTCATCCTCTTCTAATATTACATATCTTTTGGAAATATATTTCATATATACACCTCCCTTTTTCATATTATATATGAATTATATCAATATGTGACATATTTTTCTATCTCTAGTAAATACATTTCTCGAAAATTTTTAGCTATGCATCTTTAAACATTTTATCTATTAAAAAAGCTATTTTAATGTATTCAAATACATTAAAATAGCTTTTTATTATTTTCTATAAACACTTGTATAAATGTAAGATGTTTTACTCTTACCATTTTTAGTTATAGTTCTATATGTTTTTGCACCTGGTAGACCATTGTATGTAAAATTATCAACTCTTATATTTACGCCAACTCTATCTTGTGATGCACCATATATTGCTGCAACAACACTACTTCCACTTCTATAACATTGAATATACACTGCATGATCAAAATTATTAGTGAATTTTAAATCACTATCTCCATCATTAACCATTGCATCTCTTCCTCTAGGAACATATTGAGAAGTCTTAGAATGATTTCTTACTTGATCTATTTGTAATCCTGATAATAATGCTGCATTAAATAATGTGGTAGATGTTTGACATACCCCACCTCCTGGTGCATCTTCATAATCGTTACCAACTATAACAGGAGCATTTAAGTATCCATTGCTTAAAAGTCTCATTCCTGTGTGTTCGTTATACGAAAATGTTTCACCTGGCTTTAATATAACATTACTAACTCTTTGAGCTGAAAGACCTATATTATATGACCTTTCTACTAAAGCAGAATTAAAAGTAGTTGAAAATGATGCTAATGTTGTATTTATACTGGATACATCTTCAGTCGATATTCTTGGTTTTGTAACACTTACTTTTAAGTCTATAGTATCATACTTTTTATTATTTAAAGCTTCCTCAATTAGTTTTTTATTTTCTTTAGTTTCAAATTTCAAACCAGTTTTTGAAGGAGTAATACTTATACCTCCGCCAACACTTACTGTGGCATTTTTTGCATCTTGATTAATGTCCTTAGCAATCTTTTCTATAGACTTATCAAGTTTTTCTTCATTATAAGTTGCTTTTATAGTATATTTTTTACCTTCTGATGTTACACTTATGTAAGAAGCAATATCATTAAAATAAGATCCTGTTCTTGTGCTATTATACGCTTGTTCAACTAATTCTTCCGTATTGTACTTTAATTCAATATCCTCACAATTAATTTCATAGTTATTCTTTTCATAACTTAAATTTAAATTTTGTGGCTTGTACTTTTTGTTTACAGCCTCAATAGCCTCTTCCTTACCCATCTGAGATATTTCTACCCCTTGTACAAAAATATTGTCAGCTATTTTCCCATTATATAGGGAATTTTTAGTAAAATAATTTAATGCTATACAGATAAATATTATTATAATACCGATTACTAATCCTACTCTTCTATATATCTTCTTATTTTTTTTATCTGACTCAGTTTTTATATCATCACTCACAATATCACCTCATCCCTACAAAGAATTATATTTTATAATTAACTTATAAACAATAAATTCTCTCAAGATGTAACCATATTGTTACACATTTTTACACTACTTTATGATATTTTTTACAGCAAAATAGACCTATACTTGATATTCACCCAAGTACAGGTCTATTTTATCAAATTTATATATAAATAATCCATTTAATTAATGTATTCTCTCTTTCCTAATGCCAGTAAACCTTCCTGAATCTGCTACAAATACAAATCCCATTTTGTTGTATATTTCATTTAATTGAATTAATGTTACTTCGCCCTTTTTTATATTGTCTAAAGTTATATCTTCTATTCTTTTTTCATTAGTTATTAATGTTCCCATAATTTATCACTCCTAAAAATTAATAAGTTTAATTCATTATATTAATATGCTTGTACTAATATGATAAATTTTAAAAATAATTTCACTCAAACATTCGTTCCAAATGTTCGTTCT